>JAYEJW010000441.1:0-8764 GCA_034716535.1 Pseudomonadota bacterium | reverse complement strand
GGCGCTTCGCAGATTGGCGAGGGCCGATGCGACGGAGGGGTTGCCGTAGCGCATGGCGAGCTCAACCCGCACCGGCCCGGCCAGGCGCGCACTGAGCCTCTCCTGCAGTGCCGAGGACTGGCGGCGAGAGATGGTGAGCAGTGGTGAGCCCTCCTCGGTCCACACGGACCTGTAGGCTGCGGCGGAACGGCGCGGGCGTACCCGCAGGATCACTCCGTTGAGGACCAGCCACCACAGGGGCCGCGGGAGCTCGACCACCCGGGGATCGCCCAGGAACTCCGCGAGATAGCGCCGCACCGCCGGCACGGTCGGGGCGTCGGGCGTACCCAGATTCATCAGGAGCACGCCCAGCGCCTCCGGCGCGTCGTGTCTGAATCCGGTTTCGTTCTGATACTTCATGGAAATGTTCTCAAGCGTTGGCGCAGCGCAGAGAGAAACACCCCACCCCGGCGTCCGCTTTCAGGACTCAGTCTGGCTCAAGAGATGCTGGTATAGGGTGCGGAAACGCCCCGGATCCCTGTCGCCGAACACCGGATCCGTGACCTTGGAGGCGGCCTTGTCGATCTCCTCCCAATCGCGTTCGGAAAGCAGCTGGCGGGCGAGAGGGAACGCCTCACTCTCTTCCATCTCAAGGTGCCGTCTGAGCGTCTGGACGAGCTCTCTGCCCTCGGCCTCGACCTGATCGCGCCGCAACACCTCCTCGTGCACGATGCCCTCGAGGGATTGGTGAAAGTTCTTGCTCATCTCGCTGAGCACCTGATGTTGATTCATCAACACGTCCAGAATCGGCCGATGCTCGTTTCCGTACGCCCGCATGCGCTCGAAGATCAGGTCTTCAGTGGGATGATGAACCTGGTCCGCGTAGTTCTCCATGTATTCCAGCATCTCGCACATCAGCTCGTAATCAGGCTCGGTGCCTTCGTGAAAGAGATCCAGGAGCTTGTCCAGGAGATTCAGAAGCCGAGAGAGGTGTCGGTGATCCTGGTTGAGATGATCCAGCAGTCGAGTCATAGGCCCTCCTCGTCTTACGAGACGGCACCCGCAGCGCCGCCGGCGGCGGACTGAGTGCGGCGTCAACCGCGCATCCATTAAGTATGACATCTGAAAAGGCGTTTCCAAGAGGCCCGCGAATCAACGCTCTCTCTCCGCGTTGTTTGCCCCGTTTCTCAGCACCGACGACAGCCAGCGCCCCAGTGCGCCCTCAGGCACACTGCCACCGGTCAGGATATAGCCCAGGGCATGGACATTCTGCAGTGTCCAGCGCATGCGGGAGCGGGCACAGGGACGGCCGCAGAACAGAAGACGGTCGCCACCGGTCAAGGGCTGTTCCCCGCCAGGCAAAAGCTCTTTCTCATTGCTGCGGACCAGCATCAGGGGGATGGCGGGAAGGGATCGCTCGCGATCGCGCGGATCGGTCATCAGATCGGCCAGCGTGACAATGCGCCCCCGCGCTAGTGCATCGCAAATCGCATAAGCGTGCTCCTCATCGACGGCGACCTCCCACACATCCGGTACATGCTCGTGCACCAGCGCGGCGATGCGACTGACCAGTTGGCAGGCCCAGGCATCCTCCTGGTAGCGGGCGTAGTCTTCGAACTCGGTCAACAGCGGTGTCGCAAGCAGCACCCGGATACGGTTCGCGACGATGGAGCTCGGATGCATCACGATGTCCGCACCCACTGCGTCGAACAGCTCTTGGTTGTCGAGGTGGTTCTCCCTCGCCACTACGAACAGGTCCGAGTTGAGCTCCCGCGCGGTCATGACGATGGAAAGATTGTTGGAATCATGGTTCGTTCCGGCCACCAAGCCCACGGCGCGCTTAATCTCCGCCTGCTCGAGGGTCTCCGCCTCGGTACCCCGACCGATCACGCAGCCTCCCTCCGGGGTACCGGTGGTCTGCGGATCCGCCTCCACCACCACCAACTCCACGCCCTGCTCCTTCTTCAATCGCTCGTACACCGCCTTGCCGAAGCGTCCGAACCCGCACAGGATCCACAGACCCTCGGCGGGAGGATAGATGGGATCCTTGAGCGTGTCACCGCGCAGGCCCGTCAGCCATTCGTGCATCAGGACCAGGCAGGGCGCCTGAACGGCGGTGGCCAGGTAGAGTGCGAAGGTATCGAAGGGGTCGTAGATGTGGTCGGTGCCGAAGGAGGCCATATTGGCCTCCACGTCATGGGAGTCGGCGCGGCAGATCACCTTGATGTCCGGGTGCATCAGCTTGGCGGCGATGGCGATCTTGAGGTTGGTCTCATTGACGTTGGTTATCGCGACCACGCCGGCGCACAGGCTGTGCTTGAGGCCCGCCTCCAGCAGGTGCTCGGGACGCCGCGCATCGGCGCACAGGGCCGGCACAAACTCGCGCAGGTTTTCGAGCTTGAGCAGATTGACCCGATCCTCCTTGATGTCCATGGTCACCGCGTGCTGATTGCGGTCGGTGAGCGCGCGCACCAGGACGCCGCCGGTCTCACCGTAACCGCAGACGAGGAAAAAGCGCTCGCGCAAGCGCCTCACGCGGCGGGCGAAGCGCAGCTCGGTCACGGCGCGCTGAAAGGTCTTGTCCTGCAGCAGAGCAATCAGGGTGCCGAGGGAGTAGAACCACACCACCACGGTGGCGTATATGGCGAAGGTGATCCAAAGACGCTGGGCCTCGGTGAACGTATAGGGGATCTCGCCGAAACCGATCGTAGTGGCCGTGTAGCTCACCACATAGAAGGCATGGAAAAAACCCATCTGCCAAGGATTGCCGTCCGCGTCCTGTCCCGGCATCAGCACGAGCCCCAGGATCGCCACCGCATAGGTGACGACCAATGCCAGCAGCGGCGCCCGCATGCGCCGGAAGATCAGGAAGATGACGTTTTCCATCGTGAGCGGTCAGCTTGTGGCGATCAGCTCTCAGCGCTCCCGTGCCAGCCCTCCGACAGTCTGCCGACAGCTGAAGGCCGAGCGCCGACAGCTATCTTCTCAGCATCACCGTCTCGATCACCAGAAGCACCACGGAGACCACGTTGGCGATCATGGCTCCGCCGGCCAGTGAGACGATGCTCGCAGTGACGGCGGGGGTCAGGCCGATCTGCGTGATGTGGACCGACACGCCCCACACCAGCATCGCGGCGATGAGCTGCAACATGGCGACCAAGCTCGTGGCCAGCAGTACCGCCCCCATTTGGGTGCGGTCGCCGAACTTGAGCACGGTGGCAACGAGGTTCACCACCACGACGGCGAACAGCTCCCACTCGTTGTGGTGGTCCGGGTTGTCGAGCTCGCCGACGAAGAAGCCGAAATTCAGGGTGAGCGCGAGGACGATAAAGAAGCCGAAGACGACCTTTTCCGGATTCATGGTGACGGCCTTGGATCGGGATTATTGACAATGGGCAGGCTCGAAATTGCAGACGACCCTACCCCGATGCTCTTTATTCCGCTCCCTGACTATACCGCGGCGTCCGCCCCCGCGCGATCTGTCCGCGCCAGGGAGCGGTGAACCAATACGTTCAGCATGCGTACGGTTGCTCCGATGGCGGCGAACACCTGGTTGGAGTGCACGCCGCGCGTCTTGAGCTCTCCCTCGTCCGTGGCCCAGGTGATGATGCACTCGGTGAGCGCGTCGGTGCGCCCGCCCTTGGGAATGCGGACCTCGAAGTCCGTCAGGGCGGGCGGTACTAGGCCCTGCGTCTTCAACACCTTGGCCAGGGCATTGTTGAAGGCATCGAAGCCTCCGTTGCCGTTACCCGCGGCAGTGTGGGTCTCCTCCCGCAGCCTGATGCGGATGCTGGCAGTGGACTCCAGGCCGAGGCTGCTTGAGACGTTGCAGGCAAGCAGCTCCACGTGATTGTAATCCTTGCTCTCCAGGACCTCGGCGATGATGAAGGGCAGATCCTCGGTTGTGATGACCTTCTTGGAGTCCCCCAGCTCGACGATCCGCTTGAGCACCTTGCGCTGGTTCTCTTCCGTCAAGCTGATATCGAGCCTTTCCAGATTCTTGAGCAGCGAAGCCTTGCCGCTCAACTTGCCCAGGGCGTATTTGCGGCGCCGGGCAAAGCGCTCCGGGCTCAGCCGCGTGTGGTAGAGACTCCCCTTGCGGTCGCCGTCGGCATGGATGCCCGCGGTCTGGGTGAAGACGTCCTCCCCCACGATGGGGGCGTTGTCGGCGATGCGCTTACCGGAGAAGTACTCCACCAGCTCGCTGACCCGCGCCAGGTGGGTCTCGTCGATCCCCAGCTTCATGTCCAGCTGGTCGTGCAGGTTGACGGCGACCTCAGCCAGGGAGGCATTGCCGGCCCGCTCCCCCAGGCAGTTCACGGTGCAGTGGACAGCCGCCGCCCCCGCCTGGGCGGCCGCTACCACGTTGGCCGTGGCCAGCCCGTAGTCGTTGTGGGGATGAAAGTCGAACCGAGACCCGGGAAAGCGCCGGATCATGTCCGCCATGGCGGTGAAGACCCGCTCCGGGGTCATCACTCCGAGCGTATCCGGCAACATGAAGTGACCGACGCCGGCGTCGGTCAGCTTCTCCACCAGGGCATAGACATAGCCCCTGTTGTCCCTGTATCCGTTGGACCAGTCTTCGAGGTAGAGGTTGACCGCCAACCCCTTCTCTTGGGCGATCTCGATGGTCTCGCGCACGTCTCGCACGTGCTCGTCCAGGGTCTTGTCGAGCTGCAGTCGGCAGTGTTTCTCGCTGCCCTTGGCCAGAAGGTTGATGACGCGTCCACCCGCCGCGACGATCCAGTCCACGCTCTTGCCGTGGTCGACAAAGCCCAGCACCTCCACCCGCTCCGCGAGTCCCTCACCCCCCGCCCAGTCGATGATATTGGAGACAGCCTCCAGCTCACCGGCTGAGACGCGGGCGGAAGCCACCTCGATGCGGTCCACACGCACAAGCTCCAGCAGCGCCTTGGCGATATTGGTCTTCTCCTCCGGCGAGAAGGAGACCCCCTGGGTCTGCTCCCCGTCTCGCAGGGTGGTGTCCAGGATCTTGATTTGGCCCTCCGACGCTGTCATGGTCGCGCTTCAGGCCCCGACCGCCGCCAGCGTTTCGCGGATGTGCTCCCGCACGGCCTCGTTGGTGGCCGCCAGCTGGACACAGCGCGTCTCCTTGTCCATCAGTCCGCGCAGGGAGGCCGGCGCAGGTGCCTCGATCCCGATGGCCTCGCGGACCGCGTCGTTGAACTTGGCCGGATGCGCGGTGGCGAGACAGATTGCTCCCTTCCGGCCCCGGGCGGCGCGCACGCCGACGGCCGTGTGGGGATCGAGGATGTAGCCGCTCTCATCGTAGGTCGCGCGGATCTGATCCAGGGTCTCGGCGTCGCTGGAGGCGGCGGCGGCGAAGTCGCGGGCCACTGCGGTGCGTTGGTCGGCGCTCACGCTCATGCGGCCCGCGCGCCCCATCTGGTCGAGCAGCGTGCGCACCGCCGACGGGTCCTCACCGGTCAGGTAGTACAGATAGCGCTCGAAGTTGGAGGCGATCTGGATGTCCATGGCCGGGCTCAGGGTCGGATGCACCTCGCCCGCCTCATAGACGCCCGTATCGACGAAGCGGGTCAGGATATCGTTGCGGTTGGTGGCGATGATGAGCCGATCCACCGGCAAACCCATGCGCTTGGCCAGGTAGCCGGCAAAGACGTCACCGAAGTTGCCGGTGGGGACCGAGAAGCTCACCCGCTGCTCCAGATCACCCCCCGAGACCCGGCCCCAAGCATAAAAGTAGTAGACCATCTGGGCCAGGATGCGCGCCCAGTTGATGGAGTTGACCGCCCCGAGATGGTACTCGCCCTTGAAATCCAGATCGTTGAACAGGGCCTTGACGATGTGCTGACCGTCGTCGAAGGTACCGCGGATGGCCACATTGTGCACATTCTCGTCCAGCACCGTGGTCATCTGCCGTTCCTGGATGGGAGAAACCCGCCCATGAGGGTGCAGGATGAAGATCTGGATGCGCGACTTGCCCCGCACCCCGGCGATGGCCGCCGAGCCCGTGTCCCCCGAGGTCGCGCCCAGGATGTTCAGGCGGCCGCCGTCGCGCTCGAGCAGGTACTCGAAGACGTTGCCGAGGAACTGCAATGCGATGTCCTTGAACGCCGCGGTCGGGCCGTGGAAGAGCTCGAGAATGTGCCGATCGCCCACCTGCACGACCGGCGTCACCTCCGGGTGAGAGAAGGTTGCGTAGGAGCGGTTGACGAGATCCACCAGATCCTCGCGCGGAATCGCTTCGGCGACGAACGGCGCCATCATCTCCAATGCCAGATCCTGAAAGCGCAGGTGCGACCAGGCCGCCAGCGTGACCGCATCAAGCCGCGGGATGCTCTCCGGCACGAGCAGGCCGCCATCGGTGCCCAGGCCCATCATGACGGCCTCGGAGAAACCGACGGGATCGACCCCGCCGCGGGTACTGATGTATCGCATAAGCCTGATGCCCCTACAGCTGACCCGGTGTGACCGCGGATTCCGCCCCGGCGCCCGGCATACTCACCAAAATAAGCAGTTTACCCCATGGATTCGGGTACCCGGCAGGTCTGTCGTGCATATCGCCTCCAGGGGCGGCGCATCTGAGCGCACGCGGTGGGGAAATCGCCAGAATCCAGCCGAAGGACGATTGCCGGGATCGCCCGCAGGCGTTGACAGGCCCGCAATCGGAGCAACAGAATGGTCGGTAGCCCGCCGGGCCGGCAGAACCGGCGGGGAAAACCAACTGAGGAGGTCTTTCTGCCGGTCCCCGCGGGAAACACTGGGTCGCGGAGCACTCGACCGCCACCCTGTCGCCCGAGCTATCAAAACAGCATCCCCGAGAAAAAACAGAGGGAGTGACCGTCTATGACACCCGAGAATCGCACCGCTTATTGGAAGGCGAACCTGCGCCTTCTGGTCATCCTGCTCGTCATCTGGTTCGTTGTCTCCTACGGCTTCGGCATCATACTGGTCGATCCGCTCAACGCAATACAGCTCGGCGGGTACAAGCTTGGCTTCTGGTTTGCCCAGCAGGGCTCCATCTACACCTTCCTCGTGCTGATCTTCGTCTATGCCCTGCGCATGAATCAGCTCGACAAGAAATACGACGTTCACGAAGACTGAGGCACGGGGGAAGAATCAGTGGATCTGCAAACTCTAACCTACCTCGTGGTCGGTGCGACCTTCGCGGTCTACATCGGCATCGCCGTCTGGGCACGCGCCGCCACCACGGGCGAGTTCTACGTGGCCGGCAAGGGCGTCCACCCGGTCGCGAACGGTATGGCCACCGCGGCCGACTGGATGTCCGCCGCATCCTTCATCTCCATGGCCGGGCTGATTGCCTTCAACGGCTATGGCGCTTCTGTGTTCCTGATGGGCTGGACCGGCGGCTACGTGCTTCTGGCCATGCTGCTCGCGCCCTACCTGCGCAAATTCGGCAAGTTCACGGTTCCTGAGTTCATCGGGGACCGCTACTATTCCCGGACAGCCCGGATCGTGGCCGTCATCTGTCTGATCCTGGCCTCGATCACCTACGTCATCGGGCAGATGAAGGGTATCGGCGTGGCGTTCTCCCGCTTCCTGGAGACCGAATACGACACCGGCCTGTATATCGGCATGGGCATCGTCTTCGTCTATGCCGTGCTCGGCGGCATGAAGGGCATCACCTACACCCAGATCGCCCAGTATGTGGTGCTGATCTTCGCCTACACGGTTCCCGCCATCTTCATTTCCATGAACATCACCGGCAATCCCGTGCCGCAGGTGGGCCTCGGCAGCGAGATGGCGGGCGGTTCCGGCACCTACATGCTGGACAAGCTGGACCAGGTGGTCACCGAGCTTGGCTTCAAGGAGTACACGACCCAGGTCATGGGCAGTAAGCTCAATATGTTCGTGTACACCCTGTCGCTGATGATCGGCACCGCGGGTCTGCCCCACGTCATCATCCGCTTCTTCACCGTGCCCAAGGTCAAGGACGCCCGCTTCTCGGCAGGCTGGGCGCTGCTGTTCATCGCCATTCTCTATACCACCGCCCCCGCCGTCGGCGCCATGGCCCGCCTGAACCTGATGGACACCATCCAGATCGGCCCGGTGGGCGATCCGACGGGTAACCTGGTGTACGACGAGCGGCCCCAGTGGTTCAGGAACTGGGAGAAAACCGGCCTGTTGCAGTTCGAGGACAAGAACCACGACGGCCGCATCCAGTACTACGACGACAAAAACGAGGCATTCGCCGCCAAGGCCGAGGGCTTCGAGGTCCCCTGGAAGGGCAACGAGATGGTCAAGGTCGACCGCGACATCATGGTGCTGGCCAATCCGGAGATCGCGAACCTGCCGAACTGGGTGATCGCGCTTGTGGTGGCCGGCGGTTTGGCCGCGGCACTGTCCACCGCCGCCGGTCTGTTGCTCGCCATTTCCTCCGCGATCTCCCACGACCTGCTCAAGGGCGTGTTCGCGCCCGGCATCTCGGAGAAGGCGGAGCTCATGGCCAGCCGAATCGCCATGGCGGGCGCCATCGGTGCCGCCGGCTACTTGGGCCTGCATCCGCCGGATTTCGCCGCCGGAACCGTAGCCATCGCGTTTGGCCTGGCCGCGTCCTCCATCTTCCCGGTGCTTATGATGGGCATTTTCAACAAGAAGGTGAACCGCGCCGGCGCCATCTGGGGCATGATCGCCGGCATCGGCGTCACGCTGGCGTACGTGTTCCAGCA
Organism: Pseudomonadota bacterium; assembly: GCA_034716535.1. GTDB lineage: Bacteria > Pseudomonadota > Gammaproteobacteria > Chromatiales > Chromatiaceae > JAYEJW01. The sequence continues at coordinate 113 of JAYEJW010000441.1, read as the reverse complement.
CAAGGGCATCTTCTTCATCCCCGGCACCGCGTTCCTGGGTGACATGCCGAAGGACTGGTTCCTCGGCATCTCTCCGAACGCGTTCGGCGCCGTGGGCGCGCTCGTCAACTTTG
>JAYEJW010000440.1:0-1719 GCA_034716535.1 Pseudomonadota bacterium | reverse complement strand
TGCGGTGACGCAGGTGAGGGTAAAACATCGGGACAGTGGCAGGGAAGCCGGAGGTGAAGGGCGGAACACGTAAGCGGTTTTGGAGGCTTGTTAGAGACTGTGGGTCTGAGACCAGCCCGAAAGGGAGGCGGCGAGTGCCCGAGACGTAGACATCGGGTGAATCGGCGGTGCGATGGTTGCGGAAAGGCCCATGCAAATTGAGGAGTGAAATGAGCGGAAGAGACCTATTGACTGATGAGCGAAGACTCTTAGAGGAACTGTGTACGACCGAATGGTTGGAAGCGGGATTCCGGCGCGTGAAGAAGAACAAGGGAGCACCCGGCATCGACGGAGTGACGATTGTCGAGTTCGAATCACACCTGGACGAAGAGCTGAGTCGGCTGCAAGTGGACCTTGAAAGCTGGACTTACAAACCCTCACCGGTGCGGCGGGTGGAGATCGCCAAGCCCGGTGGTAAAGGCATCCGCTTGCTCGGGGTGCCGACAGTGCGTGACAGGGTGGTGCAAGCCACGCTGAAGCTGCTGCTGGAGCCGATCTTCGAGCCGCTGTTCTGCGATCACAGCTACGGTTTTCGCCCCGGGCGGAACCAAGGCCAAGGGGTCGAAGCGGCGCGCAAGATCGTGGCCGGGGGTAAGCCGTACGTGGTCGATCTGGATTTATCCAAATTCTTTGATCGAATCCACCACGATCGGCTGATCGCACGCCTGGGTCAGACGGTACCCGACAAGCGTATCCTGCGTTTGGTCGGGATGATCCTGCGCAGCGGCATCATGGCCAACGGCCTGGTGACCCCCTCCATGGAAGGGGCCGTTCAAGGCGGCCCGTTGAGTCCCCTGCTCAGCAACATCGTTCTCGATGAGCTGGACAAGGAACTGGAGCGGCGCGGCCTTGAATTTTGCCGGTACGCCGATGACTGCAACATCTTCGTGAAGACGCCGAAGGCGGCCGAGCGAGTGATGGGGAGCATCGGCGGATACATCGAGAAGAGACTGAAACTGGTGGTGAACCGGGAGAAGAGCCAAGTGGCTCGCTCGGAGTGGGTCAAGTTTCTGGGCATGACCATTGTCGGGGGCACGATAGCGATATCGCACCAGGCCCTGCAAGCGGCGATGGCCAAGGTCAAGGAGCTGACCCCCAGGGGGACCCACCTGACTCTGGAGGTGAGCATCGAGCGGATCAACAGTTGGTACGTGGGCTGGTCGAGCTACTTTGCGATGACCAACTACCCCGCCCAGCTGAGGAAGATCGAAGCCCATATTCGGCGACGACTCCGATCCCGTTTGGTGGATCAACAAAAGAGCAAACGCAATCTCTATCGTAAACTGATCAGGCGTGGTGTCTCACGCCGACAGGCGGCAAATACGGTGTTCTCCAACAGGGCGCGCTGGGCGCTCTCGCACACCTTCGCGGCGTCGCGGGCCTACCCGGTGGGGTGGTTCGTTGGGGAACTGGGACAGGCCATCCGCTCCAATAAACAGCTACCGCATTGGTTTGAAGTGAATCAGTGGATACGTCTTACGTGAGGAGCCGTGTACGGACCCGTACGCACGGTTCTGTGGGCAGACGGGGGCTGCGGTCCCCTCTGACCCGATCGCACCAGCCACCGTGAACGCATCCGCCACGGGGCGCCCCTGGCGATCAAGCGGATCTGGCTCTACCCGCTGCGTCGGGATGCACGCAAGCGCCTCTGCGCGCCTTTGTGCCAGGCGAATGAAATAT
>JAYEJW010000439.1:0-29597 GCA_034716535.1 Pseudomonadota bacterium | reverse complement strand
ATTTGCGTCTCCATTTCCGCTTTTGGGATAGTAAAATATCCCGGGGGTCCCGAAGCATAGCAACAACTCTTACGTCATCTTTATAATAGGTCAATATCTCGTCCAAGTACTGAAGGTTCCGGGGTGTTTGTTCACAGGGAATACTTTTTTTCTGCAGCTTTGTCTCGTATACGAGGTATGCTGCATAAACGCCAATACTGTTTTCAACCCCCGTAGAGGGTAACACAGCGTGTGCCTCATTAAGGTATCTCTGGTCGATTGATCTAACTAACATGTAGCCTTGCCTTTGGACAGCGATCAGCCTTGCGAAAAGCTCTTCGCGTTTTTTCGATGGCAACGACTTGTAAAGGTCCGGGGCGGAGCAGAGTTCTTCAAAAAAATGCAGTTCGCGAAAAGAAAAGACATTTGGATTATTGCCCAATATCCGGGCCATCATTGTGGTGCCACTCCTGCTGTTTCCAACAATAAAAATACCGGTCATCGCTTGGCCATATGACGGACTATGTTGTTTCTTGTTAGCAACCAAAATAAAGCAATAAACATCGCCGATATCGCAGGCCCCAGAAAAAACTGCGCTTTAACAAACGTCTGAAAGAATGCGACGAGAATTGAGCCGTACATACTCATCAGCAGCGGGCGATGCTCGGTTCCAGTATATTTCGCGAGCTTTGTGCTACGCAGAAAAAACCAATACATGCCGTAAAGTATGACCAATCCGACTATACCGAAAACAAAAAGGCCGCCAATAAACCCGATATCGGAGATAAAAAAATATCCGAACACAGATTCAAAGCCGCTTTGCCACTGGGCACTTAGATCGCCATTTCCGAGGAGTAAGTTAGCTTTTACGTAAGGCAAGGCTTTTAACGCCTCTTGAATTCGAGCATTTGATGAATCGTCCGAGCCTTCCGAACCAGTCACTAGCACATCAAATGCTTGCCCGAATCTGTCTACGAATGCGAATAAAGTTTCCGGCAAGACAATATAAAATAGGAATAAAATAAAGAATATGCAGGCTCCCCCTACAAATAGATGAAACACTTTGCCCGGTAAATCCGTAAACTTGATTACCAACATCGTAACGGATATGGCTATAGCCAGCAGCAACGACCGCTTTTGGTCTAACACTAAAAGGTAGAACGCAAATGGCAGAAATGCCAACCAGAGAAGCACGGCTCGCGAAATCACCGCCAGAGCAAAGTAATATAACGCACCAAACACGATGAAGACGGTTTCAAAACTAAAACGAAATCCGCTTTTTACGGAGCCCGAGACAATCATCGGATAGTCCGTGTAATTACTCGGGTCGAGAAACGCAAAGCAAAAGGTATAAGCGCCAAGAGAGAGCCAGGATGAAACAATCAATGCCCGTTCAATATGTCGGAACGTGATCTTGTTGTTTCGGATTGCGATGACAGTAAAGAGTACAACTGCGACCAACCATACAGATCTCTGAGCCAAGATCCCATAAATTAACGGCTGCCCAAATACTTCTAAGCTTCTCCAGGCTGAGTAGAAAGGCAACAAGAGCAACAGCAACAAATACCCGTCTAGAAGATGGATAGTGGCATCACGGCTTACCAACGGTCTGACGATGTGGTACCAAATTGTAAACGACAGTGCGAGCAATATTGCAGCGGCTTCGAGTTCAGCAATCCAAGGGACTGGAGTTCCTTGCAGGATTCGAGAGGTAACGAGCAGAAGCAACAAAGCAACGGAAGTTCCGTATCGCATGGACGAAGCGATTTCTCGTGCGGTCTCAGTCCGAATGGCGAGCACCTATTACAACTAGTCAGTTAACAAGCGCGCCGGAACCGGAAGCAGCGTCTTCTCAACGAGACGCTTGTCTTCTTTGGATAGTGCGCTGCTATCACTATTTCCCGGTGCGTTCTTTCGAAGTAATCGCTTGGCATTATTCGCCTTCCATGGTTCATCCGGGCGGACGATCTTATGAAACGACAAACTTGGATTTAGCATATTGTCGTCGAAGTCCAGGTCAAGAAAACGGCACAGTCCCTGTAATTCCGGCGCGGGATTGGTCGTCAATCGTTCATACCAAACAGTGATATGGTTGTTCTGCCCATAGTAGTCAGTCACTACTCGTAGAGCGTTATTCCATTGTTCGACACACTCAGGCACAGTCAAGCCCCGAAATTTGCCTCGTAGAAACTTATACCTTCGGAACTTTGCGTATTTATCAGAATCAATATTAGTGGCCTTGTATAACGAATTAACGACATCAAGACCATTCCGCATTACGTGGATAAACTTGGCGCTAGGAATACATTTCGTGATTTCATCTATGCAAAAAAGGTGGCCAGGCGTTTTTTCGAGCCAAATGGGTGACAACTCGTCTGATGCAAGATGATCCATTACAGAAACGAAAGGCCTGCAGTAGTTCCGTTGAAATATCTTGATGCGATATCTACTTGCCAGGTCGCTTCGTCCGATGTCTCGGAGATATTGTTCGAAGTGGTTTCTTACTCGGATAGACGGCCACGACAAATGGCGCGTGATCCACCTACGTGGAAAGGCTCTTGTAAAGAAGAATGTTTCAGGCAAGGAAAACACCCGCGGGTGTGCGGATGTCATCGCCTGCACCAAGGTTGTTCCAGAGCGTGGGCACCCAACAACGAAGACGCGATTTAAGACCTCGGGTCGATTGGGGGTCATATTTGGCAAACGCCCCTGTACCAATCTTCTATCCGATTTCGCGACCGACACGGCGAGTTGCTTCTCCAGGCTGCTGTTTCCGAACATTGTCCCGATTTGCCGAAGCCTTTGACTTGCTTGCCGCGCTTGGCGGGCCCGCTCTGCATCCTGCGTTAACAGTAGAACATGGCTCTGCTCTTCCGGTGTAACCTTCATTCATTCATGCCTATGCGGATGGTCTGTCGCTTTCAGTCAGACAAACGCTGGTCCAATTCGGTACCGTTCAGCTCCCCTCACCCGTACGCTCTCCCCCTCAAGGGGGCGAGGGAGACAACCGTTGTTCCGTCCATGGAACGTTTGTTCACAATTGCCCTCTCCCCGGCCCTCTCCCAGGGGGAGAGGGGCACGACGTTTACCCAATTCGTCGGAAAGACCCGAGCTTGTCTCCATCGCCGTCCCATCAGTAGGCGTTCCGCCCGACAAAGCCGACAGGCATGGTGCGCAAGACAATCTTCATATCGAGCCAGAGCGTCCAACTTCTTATATACCATAGGTCCCAATCGACTCGTTTTTTCATCTTCTCAAGCGTGTCCGTTTGTAACCGTTCACACCCCCCACACGACCAGACGCGATACGACGGCCGAGTTTGCCATCCATGGCACTGGATTCCGGCTTCCCAGCCGGAATGACGGCGGGGGTGTGAACGGCTAGCCAAGTACGCCCTCGATCATCGTCACCACCCGCCCGGCCACGCCGACCATGCGCTGCGCCTGTTCAGACCCGAAGAGCTCGAAAGGTGCCTCTTCTGCGCCGCCCAAGGGGTAGCGCGTCTCGATATTGAGACGAGTGAGGTCCTGGGCTTCCGCTAATGACAGCACCGATTCCGGCACCTCCACTCCTGCTTCTTCCAAAGCCCGGCGTAACCCGACGATGGAGTGGGTGTGGCTAGCTTCGCGCCCGGTGTGCAACAATAAGGCCTTCAGCGCCTTCTCGACTGCCTGCTGGGCTGCGTAACAGGCTTGGGCGTGAAAGCCGCCTTCCATGGAATAGCGGGCATGTGCAGCGTCGTTGACGGCCTGCGCTCGCCAAGCCCGCGCCCGGAGGCTCTCAGCCATCCTGACCATCCCCCGTCCACGCCAGGAGCAATCGCTCCGCGGAAACCCGGCAAATAAAGGGGTCACGCGCCGACAGTCGCCGCTCCCAATCGGACTCGCAAAAGGCCACCACGTCATCGCCGACATCCATCAGACGGCGCTGGACCTCACGGGCCGCTTTCTCCGTTGGGGCGATCACCAGCAAATCGGTGTCGGACTCGCCGTCAAAACGCCCCGTGGCCCACGAGCCGAACAAATACACAGTGATGGGAGCCCCCGGCGTTGAAGCGAGCACTTCACGCACCCGCCCGCTCAAGTTTTCCACGCGGTGCGCCCAAGCCGCCTGGCGGGCGCGCTCTGCATCCTGCTTTAACCGCAGAACATGGCTCCGCTCTTGCGGTGTAACGTTCATTGCATTCATGACTATGCGGATGGTCTGTCGCCTTCAGTCAGACAAACGCTGGTCCAATTCGATACCGTTCAGCTCCCCTCACCCGTACGCTCTCCCCCTCAAGGGGGCGAGGGAGAAAACTGTTGTTCACAATTGCCCTCTCCCCGACCCTCTCCCATGAGGGAGAGGGGGAAAGAAGTTGTTCCGTCCTGGAACGTTTGTTCACAATTGCCCTCTCCCCGGCCCTCTCCCAAACGGGAGAGGGGGAAAGAAGTTGTTCCGTCCCTGGAACGTTTGTTCACAATTGCCTCTCCCCGACCCTCTCCCAGGGGGAGAGCGGACGACGATTACCCAGTTCGTCGGAAAGACGCGAGCTTGTCTCCATCGCAGTCCCATCAGTAGGCGTTCCGCCCGACAAAGCCGACAAGCATGGTGCGCAAGATAATCTTCACATCGAGCCACAGGGACCAGCTTCGAATATACCAGAGGTCGCAATCGATCCGCCTCTTCATCTTGTCCAGGGTGTCCGTCTCCCCGCGCCAACCGTTGACCTGCGCCCAGCCGGTGATTCCGGGCTTCACTTTGTGCCGCAGCATGTAGCCGGAGATGAGAGTGCGGTACTGCTCGTTGTGCGCCACCGCGTGCGGTCGCGGACCGACGACGGACATGTCACCTAGAAGCACATTAAAGAACTGCGGCAGCTCGTCCAGGGAGGATCGGCGCAGAAAGGCGCCGAACGGCGTAACGCGGCAATCGGCTTTCCTGGCCTGGATGACTTTGTCACCGTCCTCGCAGACCCGCATGGTGCGAAATTTCCAGACGAGGATCCTGCGGCCGTCCAGGCCGTATCGCCTTTGTTTGAACAGGACCGGCCCCGGGGACGAGAGCTTTACGCCGACGGCGATGAGCAGCATGGGAACCGCAATCAGCACCAGTATGAGGCCGGAGAGCAGGACATCTTCCAACCGTTTGATCCAGCCTTCGATACCGAAGAACGGAGACTCATAGACGCTGATCGTGGGCAAATCGCCCACGCAAACCAGGCGTGAATGGAGCAGATCGAAAACGAAGAGATCCGGAACCAGGTAAACAGTTACGGCCGTATCGGAAAGCTCAGATATCAATGCGCTGATCCGCTCCTGGGCTCTCAGCGGCAGGGCGATGTAGATCAAGTCAAACTCCCCCTCCTTCGCCCGTTGCACCAGATCCTCCAAATTGCCCACCGGGGATGCCGCGGTACTCTGGCTCGCGCGGCCGTCACTGGTTCCCGAATCGTCGAACAATCCGGCAAAGCGCATACCGAGCGTTGGGTCGGATCGGATCATTCGGACCAGTCGGTCGCTGAGACCCGTATCTCCGGCAATGGCGACTCTGCGTGAATTGCGGCCGTTTGCGCGTAAAAGACCCAGGGCGTCATTTACGACTGCGCGCCAAAGTATGAGTACGACGGGCACCGAGATCATCCAGGCCCCGATCGCCACCCGGGAGAAGGTGCCTGTGGTCTTGGTCATGTAGGCGATGACCAATAGGGAGAAGGTGGTCATTACCCAGCTGACGGCCAGGGGCTGGACCTGTTGCCTCAGGGGAACGCCTCGCCAGGAACGGTAGAGTTGCACGCTCTCTGCGGCGATGTAGAACAAGATCATCGCAAGCACACCCGCGATGAGATAATGCTCTGTCCAGGGTATGCCGTAGATCCCTGCGCTCAGGTAGAGCGCGGCGAGGATGATTAGGGAATCGGAAATCCGGTATAGGAACGCCAGGCGGGACTGGTGTTCCCTGATGATTCCGGTCTGAGAATGTGTCATGGCTTACTCCCTACTACCCTTAGTCCTATCTCATCCAATCGTCGGTTGGGCAACCTGATGGCCCCCTTCCCCCCTGTTCCGATTTACCCTCTCCCCGCAGCGGGAGAGGGGATTTGAGGTTCGCTGTTAAAGGCTGAGGAATATCCGTGCGAGCCAGCCCTTTTTTCGGGTCGGCTCCCACGCGCCCTTTTCTCCGTCTCCCAGGGCCGGTGGCGGAGAAACATCCATCGGATCGCAATCTTCGACAATCGCTCTCGGGCGGTCGGTGACGAGCAGATCCGCCTCTTCCGATCCAACCCAGCGCTCGGCGGCGTCCCGGCCCTCGGCCAACAGCGGCGGTCGGTGCTTCGTTTCGTGCGCATCGGTGGCGAGGATGTGCACGATGCCGTCGTCGAGCATGCGCTCGCCCCAGTATTTCGCCTGCCGTCGGAAGCGCCCGGTGAGCGCGCCGGCGGTCACCTGGATCCAGGCACCCTGACGTGCGGCCTCGACAAACCAGCCGTAGTGCTCGTCATCCAGCCAGGTCAGGCGCTCAGGATGCGTAATCACGGGCACGTAGCCGCTTGCGAGGACGTTGAAGATCGAATCCAGGAAATGCCGCGGGACGGTGTGATGCGGCGGCTCGAACAGGAAATAGCGCGAGCCGTTCAGTGTCGGATAGGCGCCGCACTTGAGCCCGTGCAGCAGTTCCGGAACGAGCTGGATGTCGGCGCCGAAGGTGAGTGCCAGCGGGATTCCCGCCTCCAGCAGATGCTGCCTGAAGACGTCGACCGCCAGCTTGATCCCGGCCGCGTCGTTCTCGTACAGCCCCGGGTAGATGTGAGGCGTGCAGGCGGTCACGGAAATCCCGTCGGCCACCGCAATGCGCGCCATCTCCAGGGCCGTGTCGAGGTCCCTGGCACCGTCGTCAATGCCAGGCAGCATGTGACAATGCAGGTCGATCATCTCCACACACGACTCCACCCCAAAAGCGGGGAAACGCTTTCATGAGAACCATCCGTGAGGTCAAACCGCAGCCACCACAACGCTGTATGGATCAGCGTTCCGGCTTGGCCCATTTCTTCTTCTTATTAGCGATCCATCGCGGAACAACTTCCTATCGGTGAGTTTCTCTTAAGACAGCTGGGCTGGCCTTGTTACCGCTGACCCTCAACCATCGCCAGAGAGACGCCTGCGGCACACCAGTCCTCGATTCCCCTCTCCGCAATCCTGCTGTCGAGGGGGCGCAGGGCCTTGTCATGCGGGGGCAGCGCTCGTACATCAACCTACATTTCGGCTGGCGCGGACATGCGCCTCGCTTGGAGCCCGCACGACCTGAGCTAGCGCATCCGGCACAACGTTTAGGTCCGCCGAAGCCGGGCCTGCGATCTGGTGCACCAATGACAGAGTCTTGCGTGCATTAATACCCTGTTGGCGGCTGCTGTTTTGTGAGGTCTGCCACAACTTGCGAGCAGCGCGCGTTCCGGCGATGCGTCCCGTCCGCACCGCACCGATGTCACCCACACGGAAATATGGGTTGCTACATTCACTCAGGGAACGCGCTGCTGTAGACTCGCGGCAATGAAAGACTCAGACAACTTCGAAGCGCTGCTCAAGCAGTTCGAGCAGGAAGGGGCGGGCTCGGCGAAGCACCAGCCGAAGGTGGGCGATAGGGTCCGCGGTGAGGTCGTATCGATCAGCCCCGAGCAGGTCTTCATCGACCTCGGTGGCAAGTCCGAGGGCGTCATGGAGAGCGAGGGCCTGACCGACGCCGACGGGAACCTCACCATCAGCATCGGCGACACGCTCGAGGCGACGGTCACGAGCGTCGACGAGGAGACCGGCACGCTGCTGCTGGGCAGCCAGCACGGCCGCCATCTTCATGGCATCGCCGAGCTCGAGCACGCGTTTCAGCATCAGATCCCGGTGGAAGGGCAGGTCACGGGAGTCACCAAGGGAGGTGTCGAGGTGCAGATTGCCGGCCAGCGTGCCTTCTGTCCCGCCTCACAGCTCGATCTTAAGTACATCGAGGACATGGGAACCTTCGTCGGCCAGCGGCACGCCTTCCGCATCACCAAGTTCGAGGGCGGCAGGCACACCAATCTGGTCGTATCGCGCCGCGCACTGCTCGAGGAGGAGCAGCGGGCACTCGCGGCGGAAACGCGGGCCCGCCTCGAGGTCGGCGCGGTGCTGCCGGGCACCGTGACCTCGCTCAAGGACTACGGGGCGTTCGTCGACCTGGGCGGCGTCGAGGGGATGGTCCACATCAGCGAGCTCGCGTTCGGGCACGTGAAGCACCCAAGCGAGCTGCTCGGCGTGGGCCAGCAGGTCGAGGTGGCGGTGCTGCGCATCGAGGCGACGGACAATCCCAAGCACCCGGAGAAGATCGCCTTGTCGATCCGGGCGCTCGCCAAGGACCCCTGGCAGGACGCGGACCAGCGGTTCGCCGTCGGGACGCGCGTGAAGGGAACCGTCACACGGCTGCAGACCTTCGGCGCCTTCGTCGAGCTCGAACCGGGCCTCGAGGGGCTCGTCCATATCAGCGAGCTCGGCGCCGGCCGCCGCATCAGCCATCCCCAAGAGATCGTGAGCGCGGGTGACCAGGTCGAGGCGACGGTACTCAGCGTCGACAGGGAAAAACGCCGCATCGGACTGTCGTTGGATACCGCAAAAGTCGCCGAGGCAACGGCGGAGGCTAAGGCCTACACGGACTACCAAAAGCCCAAAGAGGGCTTCGGAACCCTGGGCGATCTTCTACGAGAGAGCATGAATAAGAAGAAGTAACCGCTGGATAACAAAGTCTTTTTAAACAACGACGCCTCCCCACAGAAGGACCTTCGGTCTTCGCCTCTACGACTCGATCATCGACTCCAACCCCTGCCCCGGTTGCACCATGGGCAGGACGTTCTCGGCCTTGTCGATCCAGACGTCCACGAGCACGGGGCCGTCGTGGGAGAGGGCCTCGCGGACGGAATCGCGCAGGAGCTCCGGCCGCCTGACGCGCAAGGTCTTCAGGCCCGGATACACCCATCGCAGACCCGTCAGATTGGGCAGCTGGCGTCGGCAGCTCTGGTCCAGGTCCATGCAGTCCGGATCACACTCGGCGTTGCGCGCCAGGCAGGTCTCGTAGTGATGCCCGCCGTCCATCATGTCCTCCCATTGGCGCACCATGCCGAGAAAGCTATTGTTGAGCACGAAGATCTTCAGTGGGATGCGATTGGCCACTACGGTGGCCAGCTCCTGGATGTTCATCTGAAAGCTCCCGTCGCCGTCGACGAGTACGACGGGCCGCGTAGGGTCCGCGAACCAGGCGCCCATGGCCGCGGGCAGACCGAAGCCCATGGTCCCGAGCCCTCCGGAGCTCACCCACTGGCGCGGCCGCGTGAAGCGGTAATATTGGGCCGCCCACATCTGGTGCTGACCCACGCCCGTCACCAGCGTGGCATCTCCCTCTGTCAGGTCCGAGATAGCCTCGATGACCGCCTGGGGCTTGATGTAATCGGCCCGCAGGTAGGGCTTGGGCATCTGCGACCGCCACTCGGCGACGCGCGAGAGCCAACCAGCGTGTTGGGCGCTGCGGCCGGAGGTGAGGGCGTGGCCTAGAAAGGCGCCGAGCCCCGCGGCCAAGGCCAGATCGGTCTTGACCGTCTTGTCGATCTCCGAGGGATCTATGTCCACGTGGGCGATGCGCTTGCCCTCGGCAAACCCCCTGACCGCGACCCTGTCGTCGAACCGCCCGCCGAGGGTGAGGATGAAATCGGCCTCGCGCAACGCGTAGTTTGCGGGGATGGTTCCGTGCATTCCGGGCATGCCCAGATTGTGGTCGTGCTCGAAGGGCACCGCACCCAAGGCATTGAAGGTGGTTGTCACCGGCGCATCGAAGCGCTCGACCAAGCGGCGCAGGGCATCCGCTGCGTTCGCATGGATGATCCCGCCCCCGGCCTTGACGACCGGACGCTCCGCATCGGCGAGGGCGGTGAGAATGGCATCGGCCTTCTCGGCGTCGAAGGGAACCGGCTCACGGTGGCGTTTGCGTGGGCGGCTCTGGTCGATGACGGGGGCGAGCTGGGCGTCCTTGCAGATGTCCACGACGACCGGTCCCGGCCTCCCGCTGATCGCGAGCACGAAGGCCTCGCGCAGGACCCATTCCAGGTCCCGCACGTCTTTGACCAGGTAGTTGTGCTTGGAGATGGGCCGGGTGACACCGATGGTGTCCACTTCCTGAAAGGCGTCCGTACCGATGGAAAAGCTCGGCACCTGACCGGTGATGAAAACCGTCGGGATCGAATCCTTGTGCGCATCGGCGATGGGCGTAGTCAGATTGGTCGCCCCGGGCCCGGAGGTCGCCAACGCCACTCCGACCCGTCCGCTCACACGGGCGTAGCCTTCCGCGGCATGCCCTGCACCCCCTTCCTGGCGGCACAGGATGAACCTGGGGACCATCTCCCTGCGTTTCATACGCTTGTTCAGCTCCACGTGTAGCGGGATGACGGCGCCGCCGGTGTGGCCGAACAGATAGTCGACGCCGAGATCGGTGAGCACATCGAAGAAAAGGGCGGCGCCGGTTCGTGTGGGGTTGTTCATCGCTGACACTGTAAAGCTATGCGTCTGTCACATGAAACAATGATACCCGGTGCGGAGGACGCTTCCAGGGTGCGTCGCCAACGTGAACGAGACCACAGGCCTTCGCGCAACCGCCGAAAGCATATTGCACAGCCTGCAATTATGGGTAAATATCGGGCACGATGCGTCGGGCTATTGCGCCCTCCCGCTCCCGATGCCGGCGGGGTCGCCGACAGCGGCTGTGGGGTGCAGGCGATCGGTTCCTGAGCATCATCGAACATGCCTGAGCAATCTCCTGGAGGGTAATCCCCATCGCCCACATTCCCGACGGCGTGCTCTCGGCTCCGGTGCTGGTCACGGGTGGGATCGTGTCGGCCGGCCTGCTCGCCGTCGCCCTGCGCCGACTGGACAATGCGCACATCCCTCAGGCGGCGGTACTTGCGGCCGCCTTCTTTGTAGCGTCGCTGATCACGGTCCCGGTGGGACCGAGCAGCGTCCATCTGATCCTGAACGGACCGATGGGGCTGCTCCTCGGTTGGACGGCGGTGCCCGCTCTCCTGGTAGCGCTCCTGTTGCAAGCGGTGTTCTTCGGTTACGGGGGTATCCTGGTGCTGGGAGTGAACACCATGAACCTGGCCCTGCCAGCCCTCTTGTGCGCGGCCTTGTTCAGATCGGCGATTCCCCATTCCGGGCCAAGAAGGATGTTCTGGATAGGCGCGGCGGCAGGCGCGCTCGGTGTCCTGGTCACAGGGACCCTGGTCGCCGTCTCCCTTGCCGCGAGCGGCCGGGAGCTCCTACCCGCGGCCAAGGTGATTCTGCTCGCCTATCTTCCCCTCGCATTCGTTGAGGCGGCGATCAGCGCCGCCGCCGTCGGCTTCATCCAGAGAGTCGCCCCGGAGCTGATGCTTCATACGGAGACTCGCGATGGTTAGCCGCCTCGCAACGGTAGCGCTCGTTGCGACGCTTGGCGCTACCCCCTGCTATGCCCATCTGCTCAAGGTGTTCGCTTTCGTGGAGGGCGACCGCATCGAGGGCTCGGTCCGCTTTGCCGCCGGGACAGAAGCCGTGGCCGCAGGCATCACGGTTCGCGCCACGGATGGCCGCATCCTCGCGCAGCTGAAGCCGGACGCTTCCGGAGCCTTCACCTTCAGGGCGACCGAGCCGATCGACCATGTGATCGTAGCGAGTACGAGTGACGGCCATTCCGCCCAGTGGACGGTCGACGCCGAAGAGCTCATCGGCGTCGTCCCGCCCACACCCGACGGCCTGAATCCCCAGCGCACAGATTCCCTGTCCTCGAAGACCGGCTCATCGCATTCGGTTCAGGCGCCGGTGGACCCTATTATCGTCGACCAGATCGAACGGGCGGTGGCCCGCCAAGTCCGGCCACTCCGAGAGGCACTGATCGAGTACGAACAGCGGGTGCGCCTGCACGAGATCCTCGGTGGAATCGGCTACATCCTCGGGCTGGCCGGCATCGCGCTTTGGTGGCGCAGCCGCGGGCGGCGACAGGGGCCGTGAACCATCTCCCTACGCTCGCACTGCGCCCAGCCGGCTGGCTCGCCAGCCGCGATGCGCGGCTACGCATCCTCGCCGCCGTTTCTTTCGCACTGGTCACCGTCAGCATGAACCAGGTGCCGACCCTCTTGCTCGCTTTTGCCGCAGCCTGTGCGCTCATAGCGGCAAGCGGCCTTAGCGCTCGCGTTCTGTTGCGCCGCCTCATCGCCCTGGAAGGCCTCATGGCGGTGATACTCATCACCCTGCCCTTTACGGTCCCCGGCGAGACCTGGTTCGGGTTCGGCCCGCTAGAGGCGAGCTGGGAAGGGACCCTGCGCGCCCTTACCATCGTCCTCAAGGCCCACTCCATCGTACTGGCCCTTCTGGCGCTGGTGGGCGGCATCGAGCCCGTCGCCCTGGGCCACGCCTTATCCCGGCTTCGGCTACCCGACAAGCTGGTACACCTGTTTCTGTTTACGGTGCGCTACATCGACGTACTCCACGAGGAGTACCGACGCCTGCGCATGGCGATGCGGACCCGCGCATTCGTCGCACGGAGCGACCGGCACACCTGGAACACCCTGGGCTGGCTGGTCGGTATGCTGCTCGTGCGCAGCCTGGAGCGCTCGCGCCGCATCGTAGCGGCGATGAAGTGCCGCGGCTTCCACGGTCGTCTCTATCTGCTGGATACCACAAGCTGGCAACCGGCGGACAGCCACCTTGCAGTGTTTTTCGGCCTCGTGGTCGCCGCGTTACTCGGATTCGAGCACCTGAGCTGATTGATACGCGGCGACGGACAGGTCGGAGGCAAGCCGTCGCCCGCAATTCGGTTTGTTGTGCTATATACAGTGCGGTAATCGGTGCACAAACCCACGTCCAGGATATGCCGATGAGCCTGCCAACATGAGCGCCCTCCTCGAGATGTTTCGCGCGTCCACCGCGCTGTACGGCGGCAATGCCGCCTTTATCGAAGACCTCTACGAACGCTACCTCAAGGACCCGGAGAGCGTGGACCTCGCCTGGCGCCAGCGTTTCGACGCCATGCACCGAGAGGCCGCCAACGAGGTCCCGCACGGACCTGTGCGAGAGAATTTCCTGCGCCTGGCTCAGGAGAGCCGCACCCGTGCCCTGACCCGCTCCACCCAGCGTCTGGAGCCCACGGCGGCGGAAAAGCAGGCGGCGGTGCTACGGCTGATCAACACGTACCGCTACCGCGGCAATCAAATAGCGGACCTGGATCCACTGGAGCTGCGCGCACCGTCCAAGGTTGCGGACCTCGATCCGGCCTATCACCACCTGACGGATGAGGACCTGGATCAGGTCTTCCATACCGGGTCCCTCTACGCCCCGGACCGCATGCCCCTGCGCGAGATCATCGCTCTGTTGAAGGAGATTTACTGCGGATCGGTCGGCTCGGAGTACATGCACATCACCAGCACCCAGGAAAAGCGCTGGATCCAGAAGCGTCTGGAGGGTTACCGCGCGAAGCCTGAGATCGACTCCGGCGACCGGCGCTGGCTGTTGACGCTGCTCACCGCCGCCGAAGGGATCGAGAAATACCTCCACGCCCGCTACGTGGGCCAGAAACGCTTCTCCCTCGAGGGCGCCGAGGCGCTGATCCCATTGCTGGACGAGCTCATTCAGCGTGCCGGACGCAAGGGTCTCAAGGAGATCGTTATCGGGATGGCCCACCGTGGCCGGCTCAACATGCTGACCAACATCCTGGGTAAGCCGCCCCAAGACGTCTTCGATGAGTTCGAAGGCCGAGCGCACCTCAACTGGCAGGAGCTTTCCGGCGACGTCAAATACCACATGGGCTTTGCGACTGACGTCGACACCCCCGGTGGTATCGTCCACGTGGCCCTCGGCTTCAACCCTTCGCACCTGGAGGTTATCGACCCGGTCATCCAGGGCTCTGTTCGCGCCCGCCAGCAACGCCGCCGTGATCGAACAGGCGATCAGGTGATGCCGCTGTTGATTCACGGTGACTCCGCGTTCGCCGGCCAGGGCGTGGTGATGGAGACCCTCAACCTGTCCCAGACCCGGGGCTTCTCCACCGGCGGTACAGTCCACATCGTGGTGAACAACCAGATCGGCTTCACCACCAGCAACCCTCTGGATACCCGCTCCACGCTCTACTGCACGGACGTGGCCAAGATGGTTCAGGCGCCGGTATTCCACGTCAACGGCGACGATCCTGAGGCGGTCGTCTTCGTTGCCCGAATGGCACTGGACTTCCGCAACCAGTTCCAAAAGGACGTCATCATCGACTTGGTCTGCTACCGCCGTCTCGGCCACAATGAGGCGGACGAGCCCGCGGTGACCCAGCCTATGATGTACAAGAAGATCCGCCGACGCCCCACCGCGCGAGCCATCTATGCGGACCGGCTTGCGGACAGCGAGATCGTCACCAGGGAAGAGGCCGTGCGCATGATCGAGGACTACCGCACCTCCATTGAGCAGGGCGTCGTGGTCGCCCGGCCGGTGCTGTGCGGTCTGGACAGCGCCTACAAGGTGGACTGGAAGGCGTGCCAGGGGGTTCCATGGAATCAGCCCACCGACACCGGCTTACCGCGGGAGAGGCTGCGCGAGCTCGCCGAGCGCATGCTGGAGGTACCGGAAGGCTTTGAGCTCCATCCCCGCGTGTCCAAGATCTGGAACGAACGACGCAAGATGGCAAACGGCGACCAGATGGCGGACTGGGGCTTTGCGGAAAACCTGGCCTACGCCACCCTTGTGGACGCAGGCTTCCCGGTGCGCCTCTCCGGCCAGGATTGCGGGCGGGGCACCTTTTTCCACCGTCACGTGGTTATCCACGATCAGGCCTCGGGCGAGAGCTATACACCGCTGCAGCACATGGGCGAGCACCAGGGCAACTTCGTAGCGATCGACTCCATCCTTTCCGAGGAGGCGGTGCTCGGCTACGAATACGGCTACTCGACGGCCGAACCCTCTGCACTGACCTTGTGGGAGGCCCAGTTCGGCGACTTTGCCAACGGCGCCCAAGTGGTGATCGACCAGTTCATCACCTCCGCCGGCACGAAATGGGCACTGTGCTGCGGGCTGGTCATGCTCTTGCCGCACGGTATGGAAGGTCAGGGTGCGGAGCACTCCTCCGCCCGTCTGGAGCGTTTTCTCCAGCTGTGCGCGGAGCACAACATTCAGGTCTGCGTGCCGACGACACCCGCCCAGATGTTCCACCTTCTGCGGCGCCAGGCGATCCGATTCTACCGCAAGCCCTTGATCGTCATGACCCCCAAGAGCCTGCTGCGCCACCGGCTCGCGACGTCCAGCCTGGACGAGCTAGCCGACGGCGGCTACCAACCGGTGATCAGGGAGGTGGAGAGCCTGGAGCCGCAGGAGGTCGAACGCATCGTCATCTGTAGCGGGAAGGTCTACTTCGACCTGTTGGAGGCCCGGCGCGCCCGTGGGATGAGCAATGTCGCCATCATTCGCGTGGAACAGCTCTACCCCTTCCCGAAGGCAGAGTTCGCGCAGGCGGTGGCACCCTACACCGCCGCCGAGCAGATTATCTGGTGTCAGGAGGAGCCCCAGAATCAGGGCGCCTGGGACCAGGTCAAGCACCGCTTGCACCACCTGATCGAAGACGGCAGGCGCGTTTACTTCGTCGGCCGTCCCGCCTCCGCAGCGGCGGCCGTCGGCCACCGTGCCGTCCACGTGGAGCAGCAGGAGCGGCTCGTCGACGAGGCGCTCACCGGCCGCATCAACCCGCGCATGAACCGAAGGATCCCGTTATGAGCAGCGAAGTCCGCGTCCCCGACCTCCCGGAGTCCGTCGCCGACGCTACGGTGCTGACTTGGCACAAACAGCCGGGCGAGGCCGTACGCAAGCACGAAAACCTCGTGGACCTGGAAACGGATAAGGTCGTGCTCGAGGTCCCTGCGCCGGCGGACGGGGTATTGGCAGAGATCAAGAGTCAGGAAGGAGACCTGGTGCAGGCCGAGACCCTACTGGGCCTGATCGAGCCCGGTACGGCAAAGCCGGCTGCGACGCCGGCCGAGGCGGTCAATCCTGCCGCCGCACAGGCGGGCATTGCCGCGACAGACAGGGTGCTCGCCCCCGCCGCCCGCCGCCTGGTCAAAGAGATGGCGCTCGACCCTGCACAGATTCAGGGCAGCGGCAAGGACGGACGCATCCAGAAGGCCGACGTCGTCGCATTCATGGACGCACGCGAACGCGCCGAGCCCGCCACGGACCCCGACGCGATTGCCCCTGCGCCGGCCTCGGAGCAACCGCGACTCAGCGGAGAGGCCGGCCGGCCCGAGCAGCGGGTCGCCATGACGCGGCTGCGCGCCCGGGTCGCCGAGCGCCTGGTCCAGGCTCAGCAGACCGCCGCCATTCTCTCCACCTTTAACGAAGTGAACATGCGGGCGGTCATGGACCTGCGGCTCACCTACAAGGACCAGTTCGAGAAGACCCACGGAGTGAGGCTCGGATTCATGTCCTTCTTCGTCAAGGCCGCCGTGGAGGCCCTGCAACGGTTTCCGATCATCAACGCCTCGGTGGACGAAGGCGACATCATCTACCACGGTTATTACGACATCGGCATCGCGGTGAGCAGCCCGCGGGGACTTGTAGTGCCCATCCTGCGCAACTGCGACCAGCTCACCATGGCCGACGCCGAGCAAGGCATCGTCGAGTTCGGCCGCAAGGCCAAGGACGGAACGCTCAGCTTCGAGGAGCTTACCGGCGGCACCTTCTCCATCACAAACGGGGGCGTGTTCGGCTCCCTACTCTCCACGCCCATCCTCAACCCGCCTCAGAGCGCGATACTGGGTATGCACAAGATCCAGGAGCGGCCCATCGTGGAAAACGGCCAGGTGGTCGTGCGGCCCATGATGTATCTCGCCCTCTCCTACGACCATCGCATCGTCGACGGAAGCGACGCGGTGCAGTTCCTTGTAACCGTCAAGGAGACGCTCGAGGATCCGGCAAGGCTGCTGCTTCGTGTATAGCGGCAGGCGCGCGTTTCGAAGCGCTGATTCATGCCGTCCTGGCATGATCAGCGTTTCCGTGACCGGTTAACGACCGATCTTCTGCTTCCGGGCATAGTCGTAGAATTCATCGGACGCGAGGGGCCGCTGAAAGAGATTCCCTTGTCCGTAGGTGCAGCCCTCGTCCAGAAGGAAGCGGCGCTGCTCTTCCGTCTCGACGCCTTCGGCCAAGACCTCTAGCTGTAGGCTCGCTCCCAGTGCAATCACCGTCCGCGCGATGGCGACGTCGTTGGGATCGCGCGGGATGTCCCGGACGAAGGACCTGTCGATCTTGAGCCGGTCTATGGGCAGGCGTTTCAGGTAGGCCAGCGACGAGCAGCCGGTGCCGAAATCGTCGATTGAGAGCCTCACGCCCAAGGCGCGTAGACGGTCCAGCACGTCGATGATCTGCTCGGCTTCTCCCATGATGAGGCTCTCGGTCACCTCCAACTCCAGGTACTCAGACGGCAATCCGGATGCGTCCAACGCCGCTTGGATCATCTTCACCAAATCGCTGCGACCGATCTGGCGACCGGAGATATTGACCGCAACGCGCCCGATCGCCAGCCCGGAATCCAACCAGGCCCTCGCCTGAAAGCAAACGCTGTGGAGCACGAATTCTCCGATCGAAAGTATCAGGCCGCTATTCTCGGCCAACGGGATGAACCTGGACGGCGCGATCGCACCCATGTCGGGATGCTCCCAGCGCAACAGTGCCTCGGCACCCACCACCTCGCCCGTGTCAAGCCGCAGCTGGGGCTGAAAATGAAGCTGCAGTTGCTCCCTTTTCAAGGCCGTGCGTAGGTCGTTCTCCAAGGTCACCCGCTCAATGGCCCGTGCGGTCAGCTCCTCGGTGTAGAAGGTGTAGGCATTGCGTCCCCGCTCCTTGGACCGATACATGGCAGCATCCGCGTTGCGCAAGAGCACATCGCCGTCCTTGCCGTCCCGCGGGTACACGCTGATGCCTATGCTGCATGTAATGTACAGCTCCCGCCCATCCACTTCGAAGGGTAGGGAGAAAGCCTGCAGGACTTTGTCCGCGACGGAAGCGGCGTTGGCGGGCTCTCGGATATTCTCCAGCAGGAACGTGAACTCGTCTCCGCCGATGCGCGCTACCGTGTCCTCCTGCCGTACACAACGGCTCAGCCGGTCGGCCACCTCCTTGAGCAGGTCATCTCCGGCGGGATGGCCGAGACTGTCGTTGATGTTCTTGAAATGATCCAGATCCAGGAAGAGGACCGCCAGGAAGGATCGGCTGCGCTCGGCTCGCTCGAGGGAGTGGTTGACGCGGGCACCGAATAATAGCCGGTTTGGCAGCCCCGTGAGGGGATCGTGATGGGCCAGATGCTCCAGCTTGGCCTGGGAGCTCTTGATCGAGGTGACGTCGGAGAACACCGCCACATAGTTGCTAACGCGTCCGGATTCATTCTGTACGCTGCTGATGGTCAGCCACTCCGGGAAAAGGCAGCCGTCCTTGCGACGGTTCCAGACCTCTCCCCGCCAATGGCCGACATCCACAATGGACGCCCACATCGACTCGTAAAATTCCGAGTCGTGTCGTCCGGACTGAAGCAGGCGGGGATTCTTCCCCAACACATCCTCCCGGGAATATCCCGTTATGTCCGTGAAGGCGCGGTTGACGTCCACGATGTTTGCGACCGCGTCGGTAATGATGACCCCTTCGGTCGTGCTCTCGAACACCGTAGCAGACTGGCGCAACCTTTCCTGGGCTCGATGTATCTCGGTGAGATCCACGCCGATGCAGTAAAGCACCGGGTTGCCGGCGCTGTCGCATTGCATCACATGACTGGAGAACACCCGGACGATGGATCCGTCTTTACGCCGGAGTCCGAGCTCACCGGTGGGAATCGGTCTGTCGAGCTCGATCCAGTCACGAATGCGGGCAACGACCTCGTCCCTGGCTGCGGACGGGAAAATGAGCTCCTCCAGCTTGGACCCCAAGGCATCTTCTGCCGTGTACCCATAGAGCCGTTCGCTGGCGGCGTTCCAAAATGTCACTCGCCGGTCCCGATCGTATCCCTGGACGGCGATGTGGGGCAGCGCGACGAGAAGACCCTTGAAACGCGCCTCGCTCTCGCGCAGCTTCCTTTCCGTTTCTTTCTGCTCTGTGACGTCCAGTGTCGTACCGGTCATACGCACCGGCTGACCGTTATCGTCGAAACAGACGTGCCCCCGATCCAAGACCACGCGCTCTCGGCCCTCGGCCAAGACCACCCGATGCTCGATGGTGTAAGAACCATCCGAGCGGTTCGTTGCAGCCTCCATCTCCTGTTTGACCGCGTCGAGATCCTCCGGGTGCACCGCCCGCAAGTAGGTTTCCAAGTCTGATTCCACGGCCCCTGGCTCGTAGCCCAAGATGCGGTACTCCTCATCCGACCACAGGGCGACCCCCGTACCAAGATCAAGCTCCCAGCTTCCCAGATGGGCGATGCGCTGTGCTTCGGCCAGGCGAGCCTCGCGCTCGGCCAATGCCTCCTCCGCGCGCTTGCGCTCGGTAATATCCAATATTTTTCCGAGCAGGTGGGGCATGCCCCCGATGTCGACCGACTCTGCATGGAGAAGGAAGTGGCGCCTATCGCCCGACTTGGTCACGAATTCGAGCTCCAGATCACGAAGTGAGCCAGTTTCCTCGAGCTGCGGTAAACCCTCATTGGCTTTGCCTTGCGGGACAAGCCCGAGCTCATCCCAGGTGTGTCCGATAACCTCTTCCCACGCGTAACCGGTCATCGCCAGAAACTCATCATTGACATCGATCAGTCGACCGTCCGGCAATACGCCAACGCTGGAGGCCACGGGGCTGTGCTGGAATAAGGCTGAAAGGCGTTGTTCACTTTCCGTCAAGTCGTGTTCGACCGCGCGCCGTTTCCGCCTCTCCCGCGCATCCCGAACCGCACGCTCGATCACCGGCACCAGTCGAACCGGGTTTTCCTTGTAGACAAAGTCGTCGGCACCCGCTTTCAGCAGTTCGACGGCCTGCTCCTCACCAATGGTTCCGGACAGCAGGATGAAGGGCAGATCGGGATCGGCGCGCCTGACCATCGCCAGGGCGCGCGAGGTGTCGAACCCCGGCAGCCCGTAATCGGACAGGACCAGATCCCAGTACAAGTTTTCAAGCGCAGCATCCAGCCCGGGCTCGTCGTCCACCCTCATGCTATCCAACAAGAGGCCCGCCTTGCGCAAATGACGGACGATCAGCAGATAGTCGCGCTCGTCGTCATCGATAAAGAGGATCTGAAGCATCCGCGTTAGGGGCTCTACTCCGGTTCGTCCTCGCCGAACAGATAGTCCAGGGCCTCGGCCCCGCCCCTCGCCAAGTCCACCCGGCAGGACTGGTTGGCCTTCCCCAAGACTCGCAGACTCAACAACTCTTCCTGAGGGCTGCCCTCAACGAGAAGAATCGTCCCGTCCTCCATTTGCCTGACCTCCGCCGCGGACCTCGTAGCTGAGGTTAAAGAATACTCCATGACGCGAACAAGAAACCGTGATATCTCTTTGTATTTCAGATCGATAGGAGAAACAATCGTAACTTCCCAATCGGCAATGCATCGAAGACCCCTTTCAATCCCTCAAACCCGCTGATGGGTGTGGAGTTCCGAGATCCCGCCTGCGATGAGGTGCGCGACACGCAGGGGTTCCGGAATCCGGCTGTACAGGGCATGGTGGGAAACGGCCTCGGCGGCCGCTTCGAGGGCGATGCCGGCGCGTTGGAGCCAGACCCCGGCAACATTCTGGGGCGGTCCTGCGCGCTCGACAAGCCGCCACTTGCGTCTTCCCCCCGGTACTGATTCGAGCAGGGCGCGGCGGACCGCTTCCATGTCCGGCCGTCGTCGGGCAACCGCGATCACCGGGAGTCCCAGCCTCTCGTTAAGGGCATGGATATCTACGACGTTGAAACCGGCCACGGCGATACCCTGGAGCAGGACGAGCTGGACATGCTCGAAAAAGCGGCTGCGCTCGATCGCTTCTGCGATGCGCTCGGTCGCGTTGGCGCCGTCCCGCCGCACCCGGGTGCGCAGCAGGCCGTCCAGGCGTGGGCCGGAGAAGACCGCGCCGATCAGATCGACATCACCGCGGTGCGCCGGCAGAAAAGGCCCGTCGTCAAAACCGATCGCGTGGCTGTAGCTGCGGGTCAAGGTCGACTGCACAGGATTCAGGGTCATGACGGGAAATCAGACCCGCAACCTCCGCCCCTTCCCTCCTCAGGCCCGAGGGAGGCTGCGTCATGTAACAGGGTGTTCAATCTCAGGGCATCACGCACGGCATAGCCCGCCTCGTCGTTGTCGAAAAATAGCCAGACGTCCCGCCCCTGCCCGAGCCAGCGGCGGATGCGTCCGGCCCAGAAGGCCAGCGCCCCGTCGCTGTAGCTGCCTCGGTACGCGTCCGCACCCGGTCCGTGCAGGCGGACGTAGACAAGGTTCGCCGTTACAACCTCGGGGGTGTTCAGACCCGCGATCTCGAACTGACAGAAAGCGATGCTCCGCGCCGCCAGGAGATCGTAAACCGACGGCACGTGCCAACTGGGGTCCCGGAGCTCCATGGCGCAGGATAGACCCTCCGGCAGCAGGATGAGGAATTCCTCGAGCCGATCCAGGTTCACGCGCCAGCGCGGCGGCAGTTGAAACAGCACAGGTCCGAGCCGGTCGCCGAAGGCGGCTGCCTGGTCCAGAAACCGCCTCAGGGGCTCTGCACACTTCTTGAGTTTCCTCTGGTGGGTAATGTAACGGCTCGCCTTGAGGGCGAAACGGAATCCCGGCGGAACCGCCTCTACCCAAGCACGAACCGTTTTGTCGGACGGAAACCTGTAGAAACTGCTGTTGACCTCAACGCAGTCGAATCGCTCCGCATAAACGGACAGCCAGCGGGTCTTGGGCACCGCGGGCGCATAGACCGGCCCCCGCCAGTGGTCGTAGTGCCAGCCGGAGGTACCGATGTGCGGGCCTTGTCCCAGATCAGGTGGCACGACGGCGGGCCTTCGCGTCCCATCCGTTCCGGCTACAATGCAAGCCGGTTTCTTTCTTTCGAACCAAGGTCATGCGCTTTCCTACCCGCCTTCTCGTGCTCATCGCCATCGCCGGCTCCGCTGGGGCCACCTGGTGGTATTTTAGCCGCCCCGAGCCGGTGGCCGTGCGTGTCCAGACGGTGGAGAAGGGCCTTGTGGAGCAAACGGTGGCCAACACGCGCGCCGGAACGGTCAAGGCCTGTCGGCGCGCCCGCCTCGCTCCCAGCGTCGGCGGCCAGATCGCGACCCTGAAGGTGCACGAGGGGGACCGCGTAAAGGCCGGCGAGCTGCTGCTCGAGCTTTGGAACCGGGATCTATCCGCCCAAGTGATGCTGGCGGAGCGCGAGGCGGTGGCGGCGGATGCCCGCGCGCGCGCGGTCTGCCTAAACGCAGAGAATGCGGAGCGGGAGGCTGCGCGCCAAGTCAAGCTCCAGGAGCGCCGACTCGCTTCGGAGGAGGCGCTGGACCGGGCCATCACCGCCGCACAGGCCGGCCGCGCCGACTGCGAGGCCGCCGAGGCCACCGCCCGCGTGCACGCCGCGCGCCTCGGTGTCGCCGAGGCCAACCTGGCCAAGACCCGGCTCGAGGCCCCCTTCGACGGCGTGGTGGCGGAGGTTTCCGGCGAGCTCAATGAGTACGTCACGCCCTCCCCCCCCGGCATCCCGACGCCGCCGGCAGTGGATCTTATCGACGACTCCTGCTACTACATCTCTGCACCCATCGACGAGGTGGATGCGCCGACCGTGCGCGTCGGCGCCGAGGCCCGCATCTCTCTGGACGCCTTCGGTGAACACACCTTCGCCGGCACGGTGCGGCGCATTGCCCCTTACGTGCTGGATCTGGAGAAGCAGGCGCGTACCGTGGAGGTGGAGGTGGAGATCGCCCAGCGGCCCGAGAAGACCCCCCTGCTCGCAGGCTACAGCGCGGACGTGGAGATCATCGTCGACCGCCGCGAGGATGCGCTGCGCGTTCCCACTGCCGCCGTACGCCCGGAGGACGGCGTGCTGGTGCGCGACCCTGCAACGGGCCTCCTGGCGGCACGCGAGATCGAGATGGGCCTTAGCAACTGGGACCAGACCGAAATAGCCTCCGGACTCGAAACCGGAGAGCAAGTCGTCCTCTCCCTCGACCGCGAAGGGGTGGAGGACGGCGCCCTCGCCACCATCGAAGAAGCCGAGGGCGAATGAACTCGTAAAGAGCAGGAAACTCACGAATCCCGGATGATCCATCTTCAAGGCATCTCGCGCACCTTTCAGGTCGGCGATCAGCCGGTGCATGCCCTGCGCGACGTCGATCTCAGGTTCGAGGACGGCGAGTACGCCGCGATCATGGGGCCGTCGGGCTCGGGAAAGAGCACGCTGCTCAACATCCTGGGCCTGCTGGATCGCCCGGACGATGGCAGCTACCGCCTCGATGACACCGAGACCACCACCCTGGGAGAGGAGCGGCGTGCCCAGTTGAGGCGCGACCGCATCGGCTTCGTCTTCCAGTCCTTCCACCTCATCCCGCGCCTGAGCGCAGCGGAGAACGTGGAGCTGCCGCTGGTGCTCGCAGGCATCGCACCGCGCGAACGCAGGGAGCGGGTGGCGGGCATCCTCGATGCCGTGGGCCTGACGGAACGTGCCCACCACCGGCCGGACCAGCTCTCCGGTGGACAGCGACAACGGGTCGCCATCGCCCGGGCCACCATCATGGAACCGGGTCTGATTCTGGCGGACGAGCCCACCGGTAATCTGGACCGCGCCTCCGGCCGGGAGGTGGTACACACGTTGGAGGCGCTCAACACCGGAGGTCTGACCCTGCTCGTCGTGACTCACGACCCGGAGATCGGGGAACGGGCAAAGCGGCGCATTCGGATGGATGACGGGGCCATTGTCGAGGATTAGGAGTCCGAGTACCTCGTTCCACCTTATTTTGCTGAAACCGTAGAATAAGGTGGAACGAGGTACTAATTTCGGATTGAAGCCATGACGACACTGAACCGCCCGAATACCGCTGCGGAAGCTGCTTTCGAGACGATCCGTGCGACTTGACGACGACTTGCGCTTCGGGGTGCGCTCCCTCACCACCCACCGCACGCGCACCTGGCTGACCCTTCTCGCCATGGGGCTTGGTACCGCGGCGGTGATCGTCCTGAGCGCTCTGGGCGAGGGGGCGCGACACTACGTGTTGGACGAGTTCACTCAGCTCGGTACCCACCTGCTGGTCGTGATCCCCGGCCGCAACGAGACCACCGGAGGCCCACCGCCCCTTCTGGGGGAGACTCCGCGGGATCTGACCCTGGATGACGCGATCGCGCTGCGCCGCTCGCGGCTGGTGAAGCGCTTCGCGCCCATCGCCGTCGGCTCCGCCCCGGTCTCCTTCGGCAACCTGGAGCGGGAGGTGAGCATCCTGGGCTCCACCAGCGACTTCATCGATGTTCGTCACCTGGAGCTGGCCAGTGGGCGCTTCCTTCCCCCCGGTGATCCGGCGCGAAGCCGACCCGTGACGGTGCTGGGCGACAAGCTGGCCCGGGAGCTGTTCGGCAACCAGCAGGCCTTGGGCAAGTGGGTACGCATCGGCGACCGCCGCTTCAGGGTCATCGGCCTGCTGGCGAGCCGGGGCCAGTCGCTCGGCGTCGACCTGGGCGACCTGGCAATGATACCCGTCGCCTCTGCCCAGGCCCTTTTCAACAGCCCCGCGCTGTTCCGAATCCTCATCCAGGCATCGAGCCGCTCCGCCCTGCCTGCCGCAGAGGAGGCGATCCGAACCCTCATCCGCGAACGGCACGAGGGAGAGGACGACGTCACGATCATCACCCAGGACGCCATGCTCACGACCTTCGACAGGATCCTGAACGCGCTGACCCTGGCCGTAGCCGGTATCGCCGCCGTAAGCCTGATGGTGGCGGGGGTGCTCATCATGAACGTGATGCTGGTGGCGGTCTCCCAACGCACCGCGGAGGTGGGCCTGCTCAAGGCCCTTGGAGCCGCGAGACGCCAGATCCTGGCACTTTTCCTCACCGAGGCCCTGCTCCTCGCCGGGGCGGGCACTGCCGGTGGCCTGGTGCTCGCATTCACGGGTGTCCGGCTCTTCAACAGCCAGGTGGACGCCTTCAATCTTGTGGTACCTCTATGGGCACCCCTGGCCGCGGTGTCGGTCTCCCTACTCACCGGCCTGGTCTTCGGGCTCCTGCCCGCACTGCGGGCAGCCCGCCTGGACCCGGTAGTTGCCCTTTCCGGGCGTTGATGATCGTGAGCTCTGTATGAATGCCAGATTGTCCTCGCCTCTCGCCGACCCAGCCCGAGCGGGGACATTCGCGTTGTGTTCCCTGTACGCAAGAACGCCATGCTGATCCGGGACTTTTCAGCCTTCACCCTGGGAGCCGTCCGCGCCCACCCCACCCGCAGCCTGCTGACGGTAACCGGCATCGCCATCGGCGTTGCCGCCGTCGTACTGCTGACCGCGATCGGCGAGGGGGTGCACCGCTTCGTGCTGGCGGAGTTCACCCAGTTCGGCACCAACCTGATCGCCGTCACGCCGGGCAAGACCAGCACGCTCGGCATGTCCGGCGCGGTCATCAGCAACGTGCGGCCCCTGAGCCTCACGGATGCAGAGGCCCTCTCGACGCTACCGGAGGTGCGGGCCGTGGTGCCCATGGTCCAGGGCAACGCGGCCGTAGAGAGCAACGGAAACAGCCGCCGCACCATGGTCTTTGGGGTCGGACCCCGTGTACCGGAAGTGTGGCAGATGCGCCCCGCCATCGGCCGTTTCCTGCCTCAGGACGCCTCGGGCCATGCCCGCGCCTTTGCGGTGCTGGGGTCAAAGCTCCAGCACGAGCTCTTCGGCGACGCCTCGCCCCTGGGGAAACGGGTGCGCATCGGCGGCGAGCCCTATCGGGTGGTGGGCGTCATGGAGTCCAAGGGACAGATGCTGGGTTTCGATCTGGATGACTCGGTCTTCCTCCCGGTGAGTCGGGCGCTGTCCATGTTCAACCGCGAGAGCCTGATGGAGATCGACCTGCTCTACGCCCCGGAGGCGGACAGCGCCACAGTGGCGGAGCGGGTGCACAACCTGCTGGAGCGCCGCCACGGCACCGAGGACTTCACCATTACAACCCAAGACCAGATGCTGGAGGTGCTGGGCTCGGTCCTCGACGTCCTCACCATGGCGGTCGGCGCCCTGGGCGGCATCTCGCTCGTCGTCGGGGGCATCGGCATCCTCACCATCATGACCATCGCGGTACGGGAGCGGCGGCACGAGATCGGACTGCTGCGTGCGCTTGGGGCGGCCCGGCGGCAGATCCTGGTGCTGTTTCTCACCGAGGCGGTGGCGCTGGCCACATTCGGCGGCCTGATGGGATTTCTCATCGGTGCCGGGGGCGCCTGGCTGATCGGGGCTGCGGTACCCGCCCTGCCCACCCACACCGCTTGGGACTTCGTACTGCTGGCGGAGCTCACCGCCGCTCTCATCGGCCTCGCTGCCGGAGTGCTACCAGCGATGAACGCCGCCCGCCTCGACCCCGTCGCCGCCCTGCGCGACGAGTAGATTGCCCCCCCGGATCCGCCGGCCCGCACCTGTCCGGGCAGGTTGCGTGAAATGGCACAGTCTCTCATCGAGTTCCTTCACGCCCTCACCGACCGGGCAAGCCTGAACCTGCGGCATACCATGCCGTCCAGCGTGCCGAGCGGCCTGCCGCTTGCCGACTGAGCAACCGGGAAGCAAACATCGAGGCAATTGTGAACAAATGTTCCAGGGACGGAACAACTTCTTTCCCCCTCTCCCGTTTGGGAGAGGGCCGGGGAGAGGCAATTCTGATCCAATGTTCCATGGACGGAACAACTTCTTCCTCCCTCTCCCGTTTGGGAGAGGGCCGGGGAGAGGCAATTGTGAACAAATGTTCCAGGGACGGAACAACTTCTTTCCCCCTCTCCCGTTTGGGAGAGGGCCGGGGAGAGGGAAACCCGTCACAACAGCCGTGTTTACATGGCCAGGGGCGACACGAGTGCCATGATGCGCTGGGCCGCGATGGGGGCCTACACCGCCCCTGAGGAAGCGATGGCTCGGAGACCGGGTCGTTTCGAGAGGCGGCCTCAGCCGGGAACCGGAACCTGCCCGTCCCTGGTCTTATCCAACAAATGCGCCACCGCGCGCTCGGTGAGGCGATCCCCGCTCAATAGTCGCGCCGAACCTTCGCGAAGACGGTCGGCCAAACGGGCGGTCGGGAGGGTCAGCGCATCCTCCCCCTGCCGATCGGTGAACAGACAGACCCCGCCGAAACCGCTGATCCAGTTCAGGCGCAATGTCCTCCTATTACCGCGAGCGCTGCTGAACTCCACCCAGGAACCGAGCGCGATCTCCTGCGCCGCGCGCCGGTACTGGTCCACCGGTTCGGGTGCCGACTCATTGGATTCTTCCTCATCGGCTTTCTCGAAACTCCCCAACTCCCCCGCCGCGCCCAGCGGCTCCTCGGCGCCTTCCGTGGCGGGACTCGCCTGCATGGCGAGCTCGGTAATCTTCGTCCCCAACACTTTGTCGTCCTCCTGCAGGTCTGCACGCACGGCCTCAACATGATGGCGGATCAGCTCCGCGAGAAATTCGTCCCAGCCTTCCGTCTCGACCGAAGCCAATCCGGTACGCAGCCGCTGGAGAAGCTCCGGGAGCACCAAGAGGAGCCTTTGGCGCTCTTCCATGCCCCGCTTGGGAGTGACGCTCCACACCAGGTCTTCCATCGTTTGGAGCCCCTCTACCCAGACCGGACTCCGCTCGCCGATCTCGACAAGAACGCGGGTCAACACAAGCCGCCACTGCTTGTTGAGAAAGTCGGTGATCGGCGTGGGCAGATCCCTGCCGCTCGTACGGCGGCGGATCTCCTCCGCAACGACCCTGGGTGCGAGCTCTGCTCGCTCTCGCCGCTCCAGGTCTTCAACAAGCCTGCCCGCATTCCCCCGAGCCCGCTCCTCCTCATCGGCGAGAAAGTCGTCGAGCCTTTCGCATTGAGCGGAGAAAATCCCGACATCGCTCTCAAATCCCCCGATGAGCGCGTCGACGATGGAGGTTAACTTGGCAAGGAGGCGGGACTCGCCGTCCTTGCTCCAACCGACAGCGGAGCTGGCGATCGTGTCGAGGAGTCGGCGCGCGGGATGCTGTTTGTTCGAGAAGAAGCCCTTGTCCATCAGGGCAACCTTGAGGACAGGAATCTGAAGCCTGCCGATCTGTGCCCGGAGCGCATCGGGGACATCAGGGTCGTCGAAGATGAGATCGAACAGCATCGCGACGATGTCGATCGTGACGGCGTCGAGCGGATGGGACAGGCCGATCATCGGCGCGGATCGGATCTGACGCAGGATACTGCTCGTGCCCGAATCGAGCTGCAGAGGGTCGATTCCGGAAAGACCCCGATCGTGGGAAACGCCCTTTTGAAGGCCCGTCAACGCCTCGATCATCTGCGCGGGCCGGTGAGAGACAGGCTGCGAGTGGCCCGTCTGCATGACAGGCGTTCCCCACATCGCGGATGTCGCGGGCCCTTGGAGGCGGCTCGCAAGCTCCGCGAAGATGTCGTCCGTGTTTGTGGGGGCCGGCTCGACCCCCTGGACGCCGGATGCTGCCGGCCCGAGGTGCCGCGCCGGCTGCTCCAGTCCAAGCGGAATCTTCGGCAGGATACCCTGATCGATCAAGTAGCGATTCAGGTCCTGGTATGCGCTCGGAAGCTTGGTCTCGATCTGGCACTCGAACTCCTGTAGAAGTACGATTCCGACTTGATCGCCGACCTCCAACTCCCTGCCGGCTTCCAAGAACGCCGCGAACAGCGCCTTTGGATGCAGTGGATTTTCATCCTGGATGATCCGCTGGACGCGCAGCAAGACCGCCATACGCCGATCCAACGCGGTGAGCTGTTGGGAACAGTTGTAAGTGGCCCGCGAGGACAGCTTACCGACGGACAGATCCCGCTCGAAATCTGCCTCACCGACAAGACTCAACTCGCCCGCTTCATCCAGGGAAGGCCCGGCAGGCGTTCTTCCGGACCTGGCCATCGAATCGTCGAAAGAGCGTAGGAACGCGCTGCGAAAGCGTTGGAGCAGCTCTTGCCCCCTTTGTGTCAGAAAGCTCTGCGCAGCCAAATAGAGGTTCTGCGCTCCAAGGCTGCTCGCCCGGTCGGCCATGGCGAGGAGGTTGTCCTGCGCGCTTCCGAGATTCTCCGCAAATACGGTCGCCACCCCGTGCACCAAGCGATCCCTCAGGGAGATCAGGTGTACTTGGCCATCGGCTGCCGGTACCTGGCCTTCCGAGCGATCAGGCTTCTCGAACGCCAGTACGTTTGTCAGATCAACTTCGGGCATGGATCGAACACCAAGCGAACCGATGAATGCTCCGCAGGTCTCTACGGAACAATCCCCCACCCGGGAAAGAGGGACAGGGCGCGAAGCGAGCGTTGGGCGGCCTCACCAAGAACGATAACTCGCTGTTCGATAGGGAGTTCCGCACTGAAAGTACTACCGCGTCAAACTACGGTTATTTTCTCTAACCTGTTGATGTGGAAGCTCCTCTCGTCTCCCTGCAGTCCATACTCCATCAGTGCTTGAGCGGCTTCCGGTCAATTTTCGGCTGAATTCTGGGTTT
>JAYEJW010000438.1:0-1725 GCA_034716535.1 Pseudomonadota bacterium | reverse complement strand
CGCCCATACAACCGTTGGCGCAGATCCCGGATCTCTCCCTTTGCCTTTTCCAGCTCTTTCTCAAGCGCCTTCTCCCGTTTTAGCGCTCGCTCATGCTGCGCCTTCCAAAAGGCGATCTGGCTCTTGAGCTCAATGTGCTCCTGCTTGGTCAGCGACACATGCTGCCGCGAAAACGGCGTTTCCCCTTCTGCGACAATCGCCGGCACCGCTTCCGGCGCGGTGCCAGCCAACAGTGGATTCGATCCTTCCATGGTCCACTTTATACTCCCAACTACGTCGTGTGTCCCGTACTTTCTTCTCCGGGGCACGGGTACGCCGAATACTTACGAGGATAGAGCCATAAGTCCTTGATGGGAATAGAGCGTTTGCCCGCAGGGCCGAGCTTCCCGCGCCCCTGGGTTTGGCCGATGTATTGCCAGTTGGCGGCTCTATAGCAGGTACCGGTGAAGCGCTCGGTGTCGACGAAGGTCTCCATGAGCACGGGGCGGTAGGCGTAACGTTGTTGCCAGTGTGTGGGAAGGGTGCGGGCCGTGAGGGCGAGAATCTTCGAGGCGAGGTTTTTCGAGCGGATCCAGGGCAGAATCAGGAAGCGGGCATTGTTGACGATGAGGTGGAGGTTTCGGATGCGCTGCGTGTGGCTCCAGCCAATAGAGCGGTCACGCGGCGCACACTGCCAGGCGCTGGCGCTGGCGCCGAAGCCAAGCAAGGCAAGGGGTTGGTCGGCGGCGGTGACGAAATAGCGCAGCTGCGCGCCGGGCAGTGTCGTATAGCCGAGGTAGTGGTAGCGGTGGATGTATTCGTTCCAAAGGCGCGATTGCGGGCGCTTGAGCACCGGCACCAATTGCAGGGGCGCCAGGGCATGGACCGGAAGCTCGAGCGCGGTGCCCGGATCGGTGGCGGGGGTGGCGCGGATACGGCTTTGCGGGCGCGCGCCGGTGGGCGGCGGCAGGCGGATCAGCCCGTCGTCTTGCATGCGCAACATCGCCACCCGTGCCGACATCTCCTTGAGTCCTCCGTCGGCCTTGAACCAGGCGATGCGTTCGCACAGTCGCCGCGACAGATCGGCACGGGTGCGGGTGGGATCTTCTGCAATGAGTCGACGAATCAACTCCAGCTCTTCGGGCGGAAAGTCGCGTCCGCAGTAACGCATCAGGATGTCTGCGCAGGCGGGGCTCGGGAGCCGGGTTCGGCGGGGTGCCTCGGCGCCGCCAGGGGTTGGCTGAGTTGGTGCTTGCGCGCCTCGCTCATGGCCCAGGGCAGAAACGCCATGAGGTCCTGCGGGCAGCGCCCGCCCTCCTCGGCACAGGCGAGCAGAAAGGCGTTCATCCAATGGTGCGCGTTGATTCCCCAGTGCACGAGGGTTTGCAGCACCGTGAGCATCCCGGCCATCAAGTGAGCGCTCCATTGGCTGCCCGATCCGTGGTAGGCATTGCGCCCTAGTACGCCTTTACGCACGCCCCGCTCACCGGTGTTGTTGTCCATCGGGACTTCGGGATGGGTGACAAAGACGGTCAGTCCGGCCCAGTGGGTCTTCAAGCTGGCGAGCACCGCCCGCTGACACTCGGGCGGTTCGCTTTGGCGCAGCGCCTCGTCGCGGCGTCGTTCCATCGCCGACAGCGCCTCGATCAGGGCCTGGTGGTGGCGGGCGAACGCGGCGGATTGTTGTTCCAGCGCGACCTCGGGATCCCATGCGCTCAGGCGTTGCTTGTTGATCCGGTACAGCTC
>JAYEJW010000437.1:0-1727 GCA_034716535.1 Pseudomonadota bacterium | reverse complement strand
GGACGTGGCGTCGATTGATCGGGCAGCGCTGGTCTTCCAGGGGGGAGAAATGCCCGATCAGGGATCGGTCGAGGTTCGCTTCGCACATAGCCACAAATCCACAGACATAAGAATCAGTGGATTATCGATACTTTCTCGAAACACTTCTAGAAGTATGTTGTAATTATCTGATGCGATTGCCATGGGGTCAGGGTCCAACCGGGGTCAAGTCGCCCAATGCACATTACGCGCGGAGCGCTGATCGTTCGTTTTCGTAGCGTATGACGGCTCGGCTGACCCCACCGATTTTGCATCGGCGGGGTAGTCGGGAAGATCGGGCCCCCGATCCGCGAGCGCCGCGACGGAAAACAGCAGGCTGACAAGTAGGTTGATGGCTTTGACGGGCATGTATCCGACTCCTCCAGTAGGCTTTCTTCGACTTTATACCTGGCCCGAATGACCAATTCCAGACCGGAAGCCCGCATCGCTCGCCAGCGAACGCGTCTGGCGGCGTCAAAGTAGCTGGTACCACCGGGGCCGTCGCTGGCAACAAGCCGGATGCGGTGCGGGCTGTATCAAGAGGGACTGAAATCGAGATCTCGATGAAGCGTGCCTCTGACCCAGACTCCGGCTTGAGAATTCCGGTTCAGCTTGGGGTGGGGAGCGCGGCACTGTAGACTCTCGATAAGGAGTGTGAAATGCGCGTCGCGGAGCGGACCCGTGTTATTAGCGACCGCGGCCATCTCATTCGAGCCTGTGCCGCAACCAAGCGGCTTACTGGCAGCATGTGTGCTCCGGTAGTCAGAGAATTCGGATCGACGATCTCTAAGATTCCAGCGCCATCGCTGTTCCCTGTTACTAAGCAAATATGCCTCTGAAAGCAATCAGTCTTTATACCGGCGCCGGCGGCTTAGACCTAGGTCTGGAATCTGCCGGTTTCGAGACACGCGTCGCAGTCGAGTTGGATGGGGTCTGTGTCAGGACCTTGCGCGCGAATCGGGATTGGCCAGTCATAGAACGTTCTATCCATGAAGCACCCTCCTCCGAGCTGCTCGAGACCGCTCGTCTAGAGTTCGGAGAGGCCGATTTGCTGTTCGGAGGGCCTCCGTGCCAACCGTTTTCTAAGGCTGGCTACTGGGCCTCCGGGGACTCACGACGGCTTGATGACCCGCGTGCGGATACCGTTGCCGCCTATCTCAGGGTTCTGCGGGACAGTCGCCCACGGGCTTTTCTTATGGAGAACGTCGCGGGTCTCGCATTCCGGGGCAAAGACGAGGGTCTGCGGTTGATCCAAAGGACCTTGGAGTCAATCAACAAAGCTAGTGGAACGCACTATAGGGCTTCGCTCCTTGTCTTAAACGCCGCCGATTTCGGTGTTCCTCAAATCCGGCAACGCGCTTTCTTGATCGGTGCCCGCGACGGCCGTCTTTTCGGGGATGTGGTGCCGACCCATCGGCCGCTTACATCGAAAGACCAAAGCGAGCTCGATCTCTTGGGCGATCTCTCGCCCTACCTTTCGGCGTGGGATGCAATTGGGGACCTCGAAGACGACGACTCTCGTGATCTACTCGTGCGAGGCAAGTGGGCTGACCTGCTACCGTCTATTCCGGAGGGCAAGAACTCATACCATTACCCACAACTCTCCCCGATGCTGCGCTGAGCCTCGAGCGCGAGCACGAAATCGGGGACGCGTTGCAGACCGATCCAGAGCGTTTTCGGGCCCGGGAAGCCATCGTTTTTCCGGTTCA
>JAYEJW010000436.1:0-1732 GCA_034716535.1 Pseudomonadota bacterium | reverse complement strand
CCCTCCCATGGTCAGAGTCAGGTAACCGGCGCCATTACGGCGCCCCCTGTATCAATAGCGCCTGGGAGCGGCGTCGACGGAGTAATGTTATGCGAAAAATTCTGATCGGACTGGGCCTGGCGGCCGCTGTCATAGCCACTTTCATGGTGAGAACTGCAGGCGGTGAGGCGGTCTCGCCCGCCGGGTCCGATGACCAGCAGCTGGAGGTCGCCACCTTTGCCGGCGGCTGTTTCTGGTGCATGGAGTCCGATTTCGACAAGGTGCCCGGGGTGGTCAGGACCGTCTCCGGCTATACCGGGGGGCGGGTCGAAAACCCGAGCTACAAGCAGGTTTCCGCCGACGACACCGGGCACCTGGAAAGCGTGCTGGTGCAGTACGACCCGGCCCGCATCAATTATGAGGGTCTGCTGGCCGCCTTCTGGCGAATGGTCGATCCCACAGACGCCGGCGGCCAGTTCTTCGATCGCGGCGAGCAGTACACGACGGCGATCTTTTATCATAACGAGGAGCAGCGTCACGCGGCGGAGCATTCCAAGCTTGCACTGGCAGCGTCCGGGCGCTACGACAAGCCGATCGTCACGCCCATCCGGCCGGTGGAGACCTTCTACCCGGCGGAGGACTACCATCAGGACTATCACAGCGTGAATCCGCTGCGCTACAAGTACTATCGCTACCGCTCGGGGCGCGATCAGTATCTGGAAGAAACCTGGGGAGAGGAACTGCACATGGATACCCGTCAAAACACACCCGAATCGACATCCGAATACAGCACGCCCTCGGACGAGGAGCTTAAGAGCCGCCTGACGCAACTGCAGTACAAGGTCACCCGGCAGGAAGGCACCGAACCGCCGTTCAAGAACGAATACTGGGACGAGCACCGCGAGGGTATCTATGTGGACATCGCCAGCGGCGAGCCGCTGTTCTCCTCGCAGGACAAGTTCGAGTCCGGCACCGGCTGGCCGAGCTTCACGCGGCCACTGGATGCGGAGATGGTCGTGGAGAAACGCGATTTCAAACTGTTCCTGCCGCGCACGGAGGTGCGCAGCCGCTACGGCGAGTCGCACCTGGGGCATGTGTTCGAGGACGGGCCCGAGCCGACGGGGCTGAGGTATTGCATCAATTCGGCGGCGTTGCGGTTTGTACCCCGTGAGGAGATGGAGAAGGAGGGATACGGGTCGTATGCGGGGGTGTTTGAGGAAAGCGAATAGCGACGAAGATCGATCGCGGCCTGGATGAGCGCCTGGATGTGTTTGTGCAAGTCGCCGTGGCTCAACCCCATTCTAATGTGAGCGTAGATTTTTCCCCGGACAAATTGTCAGGCCTGGTTGGTGGGTGCGTAACAGGAACGCCAGTATGCGCTTGCCATTTTTCCCGCCATCTTGTGCTAAGCGCTGCATTCTACACTGATCCCGATGGCTTAGCGGATGCTGGCACAGAGCTTGCTCAAGCAAGCTATGTATTTTTCCCGCGACCCGTAAATAACAACCCGGAGGAGTTATCGATGAAGCTTGCACGTTTTAAGCTTTTGTTTCCACACGGCAGCCTGGTTGGTTCCCGCATTGTTGTCTCCCGCGCTGCTCGCCGAACCGGCG
Organism: Pseudomonadota bacterium; assembly: GCA_034716535.1. Taxonomy (GTDB): domain Bacteria; phylum Pseudomonadota; class Gammaproteobacteria; order Chromatiales; family Chromatiaceae; genus JAYEJW01. The sequence continues at coordinate 140 of JAYEJW010000436.1, read as the reverse complement.
GGAGACCTTGCCAGTCAGCTGCAAGATACCCTTGAGCGGCAGGGTTGGCGTATAGAGAAGGGCGCGGATGGCAGCCTGGTCTATTGGCCACCGACGACCAGGACAGCTGTTGTCCGACAGCCAACTGCGGTCGAACCGGG
>JAYEJW010000435.1:0-29762 GCA_034716535.1 Pseudomonadota bacterium | reverse complement strand
CGTGCGCACAACTCATGGTTTTATCGGGTGGGATGTTCGGCGAGAAATCGCATAACTGATTGAATTTATGGCGGAGAGGGAGGGATTCGAACCCCCGGAGGATCGCTCCTCAACGGTTTTCAAGACCGCCGCTTTCGGCCGCTCAGCCACCTCTCCAGTTTCTCGTCGCGTGGGCCGTCCGCGACGGCACAGAGCGCAGTTTCGCATCGCTGCAGGAGCGATTGCAAAGCCGGAAGACGACCACATTTGTGAAGGGGATAAGCATACCGGAAGACGATGCTCCGACCAACGCGCAGAGCATCTTGCAGTTTGGTTGTCGTCAGGTATGCTTTGGGAACTCGACAATCCACCGCGGGTCTCATCCCGCAATGTCTCGTCAACGAGGAGTGAGTGCCCCTATGGCAAACGCAAACTATTCCGCCGTGCGCAGCGCCGAGCGTGCGGTCTCTACAAACAAGGTGTTGAAAAACACCTATCTGCTGCTTTCCGCCACCCTTGTATTCAGCGCCCTGATGGCGGGCCTGTCCATGATGCTGGTGGTGCCGAGTTGGATGTACCTGGTGTCTGTGATCGGCGCCATGGTGATGGGCATGTTCGTGCTGCCGCGCACGGCCAACTCGAGCAGCGGCATCGGCGTGATCTTCGCGATCACGGGTCTGCTGGGGTTCGGCCTCGGCTCCATTCTGACCATGTATCTCGCTCTGCCCAACGGACCGCAGATCATCGGCACCGCCTTCGGCGGCACGGGCCTGATCTTCCTGGGACTGTCGGGCTACGCGCTCACCAGCAAGCGGGACTTCAGCTTCCTCGGCGGCTTTGTGTTCGCAGGGATGATGGTGGTCGTGATCGCCATGCTGGCCAACATCTTCTTGGCCATCCCGGCATTGGCTCTTGCCATTTCCGCGGCAATCATCCTGCTCATGAGCGCCTTTATCCTGTTCGACACCAGCCGGATCATCAACGGCGGTGAGACGAACTACATCATGGCCACCTACGGGCTGTACCTGAGCATCTTCAACATTTTCGTCAGCCTGTTGCAGATCCTGGGGATCATGGGCGACGAATGATAAGCCGACTTCCGGCTTGTGCCTAACCCCGGCCTTGCGCCGGGGTTTTTGTTTTCTCTGAGGGAATACTCGATGGAGCTCTTCGGCAAGATCGCCTTGGCCGCCGTCCTCGTGATGATGCTGTTCTTTCTATGGCCGGCCTTCAAGAACTGGCAGGAGCGCGGGCCCAAGGCCGAGAAAGGGGATTGGCAGGCGGTGGTGCTGCCCCTCGCGCTGGTGGTGGGACTCGTGGTCTTGCTGGTGGCGATGGTGCGGTGACCATCGCTTGATTGAGCGGGGTGTCGGATTACGCTTCCCCAATCCAACCTACATGGGAAATGCGGGGTAGGGACGCGAAACGTTCAGCCGAGGTCTTCCATGCCCCCCATGTAGCTGCGCAGGACCTCGGGGATGCGGATGCTACCGTCCGCCTCCTGGTAGTTCTCAAGCACCGCCCCCAGGGCACGGCCCACCGCAAGACCCGAGCCGTTGAGGGTGTGGAGGAGCTCCGGCTTTCCGGTCTCCGGGTTGCGCCACCGCGCCTGTAGACGGCGAGCCTGGAAGTCCCGAAAGTTGCTGCACGAGGAGATCTCCCTGTACCTCTGCTGACCAGGCAGCCACACCTCCAGATCATAGGTCTTGGCCGCCGAGAAGCCCAGATCGCCTGTGCACAGGGTGACGACCCGATAGGGCAGCTCCAGACGCTTCAGGATGGTCTCGGCGTGACCCGTCAGCTCCTCCAAGGCGGCGAAGGAGTTCTCGGGGCGCACCGCCTGGACCAGCTCCACCTTCTCGAACTGGTGCTGGCGGATCATGCCGCGCGTGTCCTTGCCATAGGAGCCCGCCTCACTGCGGAAACAGGGGGTATGGGCCACCCATTTTCTGGGCATGTAGTCCGCGTCGACGATGACATCCCGCACCAGGTTGGTGACCGGTACTTCGGCGGTGGGGATCAGGTAGTAGGGATTCTCCCCGGAGACCCGGAAGAGATCCTCCTCGAACTTCGGCAGTTGGCCCGTTCCGAAGAGGCTGTCACCGTTGACCAGATAGGGGACGTAGGCCTCGGTATAGCCGTGCTCTGTCGTGTGGGTGTCCAGCATGAACTGGATCAGGGCGCGGTGCAGCCGCGCCAGCGGACCGCTCAAAACCACGAAGCGGGAGCCGGCGAGCTTCGCGCCGGCGTCGAAATCCATCCACCCGGTCGGGACGCCCAGGTCCACGTGGTCCTTGGGCTCGAAGTCGAACCCACGCGGCTCTCCCCAGCGCCGCTCCTCCCGATTGTCGGCCTCGTCCCGACCCACGGGAACGCTCTCATGGGGGATGTTGGGCAGGCCAAGGCTGAACTCGCGCACCGCTTCCTGCAGATTGGTGAGCTCTTCGTTGGCGGCCTTGAGCCGTTCGCCCAGATCTGCGACCTCGGCAAGCAAGGGCTTTATGTCCTCGCCAGCAGACTTGGCCTTGCCGATGGCCTTGGAGCGGGTGTTGCGCAGGTTCTGCAGCTCCTGCACCTGGACCTGCAACTCCTTGCGCCGGGCCTCCAGGGCCTCGAAGCGCGCGGCGTCCAACTCGATACCCCGGCGCGCGAGCTGCTCCGCCACATAGGAGAGCTCGGTCCGCAACAGACGTGGATCTAGCATTTCTCCTTGCCCCCTTCGACAGTGACCGGCCAGGACACCACGTGTCCCGGCTCGACGAAATCGGATATCCGCCCGATGGCCCGCGCCGCCTTGTCCGGCGCGTCGAAGAACTCGAGCACCAACGGCAGGTCCGTGGAAAGGTCAACCAGCGAGGCGTTGTGCACCACGCCCGAGCCCCCGTAACCGGCAACCCCCCTTGTGACCGTGACCCCGCATACCCTGAGCTCGTCGTGCAGACACTTGAGCAAGGGCTTCATCTCGTGGTCCGACTCCGAAAGGTAGACGCGGACCATGCGCGCTTCAATAGAGCTCATACCGATCTCCCAAGCAGCACACCGGCCCAGCAGGCCAACAGACAGACCAACACGCTCATCCACATGTTGAGAAATGCTCTGCCCAGATAACCCTCTTCGATCAAGGCGAGGGTCTCCAGGGAAAAGCTGGAAAAGGTGGTAAAGGCCCCGAGAAACCCCACCAGGAGCGCGGACCGCACCTCGGGCCCCGTTGCGAGCCGCTCGAGGAAAAGCACGAACAGCAGCCCCATCAGGAACGAGCCCAGAGTGTTCACGGCCAGGGTGCCCCAGGGAAAGTCCCGGCCGAGAATACGGTACACACCGTGGGACATCCAAAAGCGCCCCAGGGCGCCGAGTGCGCCGCCGCCCGCAATGGCCAGTATTTGCAACACGCCCCTACCCTTTCTCCGAAGCCGGGGATTTTACACGGTAGACGGTGGCTTACCATATATTAGTTCGTTAGAATATTCCTGTTTTCTAATCGTTCAATTGTTTGTGAGGACAGGTAACCATGGTCAAGCGCGAAATCCTGGCCGCCGCCACTGCTGCCATCTTTGGCCTGGGTAGTCTTACCCTAACCGAGGGTGCCCGCGCCGACGGCATCTTCGACATGATGAATCCCTTCGAGTGGTTCTCCGATGACGACGACGATTATCGGAACTACCGGTACGGCCGCGGCAGTCACTGGGGTCGGGGCGGTCCCTATGGCTGGGGTGGGCCCTGGGGCTACACCAGATACGAAAGACCGCAAACCATCATCGTGCTCCCGACCGATTACGGAGATCAAACCGAGTCGGCGCTTCCCGAGTAGTATCGCCTCCTCGGCGCGGGGAGACCCGTAGGTCGGCAAGGGGTTGCCGCCCTACCCTTGCCCGGCGATCGACCCTTCGAGCCCCGGAGCTTCAATCCTCCGGGGTTCTGCGGTTGGACTCCTTTTTCAGCGCCGCTTGGTCCAGCTCGCGCAGGTGCGCGAGCTTCTCACGGATCCGTATCTCCAACCCCCGCTCCACCGGCCGGTAGTACAGGGGCTCGCCAAGCTCCTCGGGGAAATAATCCTCGCCGGCCGCATACGCCTCGGGCTCGTCATGGGAATAGCGATAGCGCTTGCCGTAACCGAGCTCTTTCATCAGGCGCGTGGGCGCGTTGCGCAGGTGAACGGGCACTTCGAGGGAGCCGGACCGACGGGCGTCCTCCAGCGCTGCGTTCCAGGCCTTGTAGACGGCGTTGCTCTTGGCGGCACAGGCCATGTAGGCCACGGCCTGGGCAATGGCCAACTCGCCCTCGGGACTGCCCAAGCGCTCCTGGACGTCCCACGCGTCGAGCGCCAGCGCCAGCGCGCGGGGATCGGCATTGCCGATGTCCTCGGAGGCCATGCGGACGACGCGGCGGGCCACGTACAGAGGATCGCAGCCCCCGTCGATCATGCGCGCCAGCCAGTAGAGCGCCGCATCCGGCGCGGAGCCGCGAACCGACTTGTGCAGGGCGGAGATCTGGTCGTAGAAGATATCACCGCCCTTGTCGAAGCGTCGCACGTGCCCGGCGACCACCTCGGCGACCACGTCCGCGGAGATCTCGCCTCCCGTGGCCAGGTCTGCCGCCAGCTCCAGCAGGTTGAGGGCCCGCCTGGCGTCGCCGTCCGCCGCCTCGGCGATGGCCAGCCGCTGGTCCGGAGCCAGAATCAGGCCCCGCTCGCCGAGACCGCGCTCGGGATCGATCAGCGCCCGATCGATAACCCGCTCCAGCTCCTTCGTCTCCAGGGACTTGAGCAGGTAAACACGGGCCCGGGATAAGAGCGCGTTGTTGAGCTCGAAGGAAGGGTTCTCGGTGGTCGCGCCGATGAAGACCAGGACCCCTTCCTCGACATGCGGCAGGAAGGCGTCCTGCTGGCTCTTGTTGAAGCGATGGACCTCGTCGATGAAGAGAATGGTGCCGCGGCCTTGCTGCTCCCGCATCTTTCTGGCCTCCGCGACCGCCTCGCGGATGTCCTTGACCCCCGAGAGGACCGCCGAAAGCCTGATGAAGTGGGCACCGGAGTAACGAGCGAGCAAACGTGCGAGGGTGGTCTTCCCGGTCCCCGGCGGACCCCAAAAGATCATCGAGTGGGGACGGTCCGCCTCGATCGCACTGCGCAAAGGCTTACCGGGGCTCAGCAGATGAGACTGGCCGCAGAGCTCCTCCAGGGTGCGGGGGCGCATGCGTTCGGCAAGCGGTGCAGAGGGCGCAACGGAGGGCGGGTTCTCACGAGCAACCACAAGGATTCTAGTTCCGCACCGCCCAAGTTTCTCTAACAGTCATCATGCCGGTAGATTCTCTTCGCGTCCTTCGCGACTTCCTTGTTACGAAGTCTTAGGCGCACTTGTACTAGTCGATCTGCAGAAAGTCGCCGCCCGCAGAACGCTCCACGCGAAACAGGTCCTCCTTGAGGCTCGGGTTGCGCTTTGTCCCGGTGAACGTGAACCGGGTCAGCTGACCGAAGCTGTCCTCCATGAGCAGGGTATCCAGGCGATCGTGGACGAACCCGATACGGATCTTCACAATCTGCGTGTCTCCGGCCTTGGGCTGTAACTCCACCCACTCCCGCTCGTCGTCGTTGTCCCAGGGAAAGACCTTGAAATGGCGCTCGATGGGTTCTTCGTTTGCCAACAACTGGGCGGGCGTTCCGCTCAGGGCCTTGCCCTGGCTTTGATGGGAGATCTGCTCCAACTCCAGGTCATGCATCCAGACACGATCACCGTCGGCGACGATGACTTGTTCGACCGGGGCTCGATACTCCCAGCGAAACTTCCCCGGCCGTTTAAGATAGAAAGTGCCTTGCGACTCCACCATTCGGCCGCCGTCCGCGCTCAGCGTGATCTGCGCGAACTCGGAGCTCAGCGTATCAAGCCCGGCGAGATAGGCCTCAAGACGCTCCGCCTCCGCGGCAGCCGCAACGGGGGTGGTCACTACGAGGCACATCAAGGCGCCCCACAGGCCGAGCAAAACGCCCTGTCGCGGCCGTCTTGCCGGTCCAGCGGTTGAGTTTCCTGTCTTGTGCACGTGATTACTCTGCATCTGATTCATTCCTCCGGTGGAGGCGCTGCCAGCACCTCCCGGTTGCCGTTTGTCTCGGCAGGACCCACGACGCCGATCCGCTCCATTTCCTCGATCATGCGGGCGGCACGGTTGTAGCCGATCTTGAGTCGCCGCTGGACGCCGGAAATGGAGGCGCGCCGGGTCTCGGTGACGATCCGCACTGCTTCGTCGAACAAGGGATCCTGATCCTCGGCGTCGCCACCGCGCGGTTCCGGATCGATGCCGGGGATCGCCTCCCCTGTGTCCTGCAGGATGGTGTCGATGTAGTCGGGCTCGCCGAGCTGCTTCAGATAATCCGCCACCCCATGCACCTCGTGGTCGTCCACGAAGGCGCCGTGGACGCGCTGGGGAAAGCTGGTACCCGGGGGAAGATACAGCATGTCGCCGTATCCAAGAAGCTGCTCCGCGCCCATCTGATCGAGAATGGTGCGGGAGTCGACCCGAGCGGAAACCTGAAAGGCCATTCTCGTCGGGATGTTGGCCTTGATCAGACCGGTCAGCACGTCCACGGACGGTCGCTGGGTGGCCAGCAGCAAGTGGATGCCCGATGCGCGTGCCTTCTGGGCCAGACGGGCGATGAGCTCCTCCACTTTCTTGCCGACCACCATCATCATGTCCGCCAGCTCGTCGATGATAACGACGATGTACGGAAGATGGGTGAGGTGCGGCGCCTCTTCCGACTCAGCGCCATCGAGTCCGCCGTGCTCGGTGACGAACATTGGATCCGGGATCGGCTCGCCGGCGGCCTCTGCGTCTGCCACCTTGCGGTTGTAGCCCGTGATGTTACGCACCCCGAGTTGGGCCATGAGACGGTAGCGACGCTCCATCTCCGCCACGCACCAGCGCAGGGCGTTGGCCGCCTCCTTCATGTCGGTGACCACCGGCGTGAGCAGGTGAGGGATGCCCTCATACACCGAGAGCTCCAGCATCTTTGGGTCCACCATGATCAGGCGCACGTCACGCGGAGTCGCCTTGTACACCAGGCTCAGGATCATGGCGTTGATGGCCACGGACTTACCGGAACCGGTGGTGCCCGCGATAAGGGCATGGGGCATACGTGCCAGGTCCGCGACGACCGGATGCCCGGCGATATTCGTGCCCATGGCCAGCGTCAGGGGAGACTTGGCGTCCTGATACGGCCGCGAGCCCAGCACCTCGCTGAGGAAGACGGTCTCCCGCTGCTCGTTCGGTATCTCGAGCCCGATCACCGACTTGCCGGGGATGACTTCCACGACCCGTACGCTCACCGTGGAAAGGGCGCGTGCGATATCCTTGGAAAGCCCCGTGATCTTGCTCACCTTGGTCCCCGGCGCGAGCTGCAGCTCGAACAGGGCTACCACAGGGCCCGGGTGCACCGCGACGACCTGGACCGTGACGCCGAAGTCCGCGAGCTTCTCCTCGACCTGGCCTGAGAGCTCCTCGAGCATCTCCTTCGTATAGCCCTTGCCGCTCTTGCGGGGGGGGTCCAACAGCTCCAACGGGGGATGCTCTCCGTCGCCCGCAAGCTCGGGCAGCGGCAACTGGCGTTCCAGGGTCGCAGATCGTTTCTGTTTCTTGCGCTTCTCCGGCTTCGGCTTCGTGGCGTTCCGCGCGGCTTTCTGCGCCACTGCTGCTTCGGAGACCGAGTCCGCAGGCGCAACCGGCTCCACCGCGAGTGGCGCCTCCAAAAGCTTAGGCTCGCTCCGAATCATGCGACCCACCCATGCCAACTGCCTCCGCCACAGGGCGATAACCTGAGCTGCGACCCAACGAAACAAGGCAAGCACCCCACCACCGATCAGGTCCAGTACCGTCAGCCAGGATAGACCGGAGAAGAGCGTAAAGCCGGCAAGAAACAACCCCGAAAGAAAGAGTGTCGCTCCCGATGCGCTGAAGGCTCCCGCCATCCGTTCGCCGATAAGAAGACCGAGACCGCCGCCGGTGCCGTTGGGCAGGTTGCCACCGACCTCAGGGAAATGGATGCTCGCCAGAGCACAGCCGGCACCGAGAGTCACGAAGAATCCGAGCCAGCGCAGCGCGAGCAGCTGGAGACGCGTCTCAGGTTCCGGTTCCGGTCGCCTGAAGACCAGATAGGCGCTCCAGGCGACCATCGCGGGAATCAAGTAGGCGAAAAACCCGAACAGATAGAGGGCGACGTCCGAGAACCAGGCCCCGGCCTGACCGCCCGCGTTAGCGACCTCCTCGCCGTATCCCACATGGGACCAGCCGGGGTCCTGGGGCGAATAGCTCGCAAGGGCAAGAACGAGATAGAGCGCAACGCACACGAGGGACCACATCGCCCCCTCGCGCAGGCCGCGTTGAAGATAGTCGCCAAAGCCGAGCTGGCCGAGTCTTGTCGCCTGTGTCAAATGTATACCCTCCCCTTCCCTCAATGGATTATAGCCTTACCACAGCTTCTTCGCGCATTTTCAAGCTTTGAGGGCCGGATAGACGACAGAACCGGCGGAGACATTCACCGCAGCCGACAGCAGGGGGTCGCGACGCCAGTCCGCCTGCGCCAACCGTTCCACCCAAGGGAACAAGCTGGCGCTGAGCGCACGGGAGGCGCTGCGAGGCACGGCGCCGGGCATGTTTGTAACGGCGAAGTGGACAACGTCGTGCACTCTGTAAACGGGGTCCTCGTAGGTCGTGGGACGCGTCGTTTCCACGCAACCCCCCTGATCTACCGCAATATCCACGATGACGCTGCCCGGCATCATGGCGGCAACCTGAGCGTCCGAGATCAGCCGTGGCGCCCTGGCGCCCGGAATGAGCACGGCTCCGACCAGCAGGTCTGCACGGGCAACCGACTCGGCGACGCTGTCCGAATAGGGGTAGAGTGTGGTCACGTTCGGGCCCACGCCGCGCACCGCCGCAAGCTTTTCAGGCTTGCGGTCGAACACGCTCACACAGGCCCCGGCGGCGGCCGCGGTTCTCACGGCAGACGCCCCCGCATTGCCGGCACCCAGCACCACCACGTGCCCACGCTCCGCCGCCGCTGTTCCGCCCAGAAGGAGTCCCTTGCCGCCGCTGTGGCTGTACAGCAAGGTGGTCCCGATCTGCACCGCCAGACGCCCTGCAATGTCACTCATGGGAGCCAGGATGGGTAGCCTGCCCTGCTCCGCAACGGTCTCGAAGCCGATGGCCGTGAGCCCGATCACGCGCAGATCCTCGAGTAGCTGCGGGTTGGCCGCCAGGTGCAGGAAGGAGAAGAGCAGGTGCTCCGGGCGCAACAGGTCGACCTCGGGACCCCAGGGCTCCTTGACCTTGAGCACCAGCTCCGCCTCACCGTAAAGGTGCTCTGCGCCGTCCAGGATGACAGCGCCCGCAGCCTCGTAGGCGCTATCTGGAAAACCGCTGCCGTGGCCCGCACCTCTCTCCACCAGCACCCGGTGCCCGAGCCGCGCCAGGTCGCCGCAGGCCTCCGGAACCAGAGGAACCCTGGCCTCCAGGGGTTTGATTTCTCGGGGGATGCCAATGCGCATGGCTCACCGGGGTCGCTTTACCAGACCGCTCACAATCCGTACCATCCGAAGCCTCTGCCGAACCGAGCCCGGACGAAGTCCGAACACCGGCTTTCACCCCGTCCATCCCGCAAGGATCCAGCGGACTGGAGGCGGACGCGGAAACATCTTTATCTTTTGGAGCATTATACATGAGCGAAACCAAACACTGCCGCCTGCTCATCCTGGGATCCGGCCCCGCCGGTTACGCGGCAGCCGTCTACGGCGCCCGCGCAAATCTCAAGCCGGTTATGGTCACCGGTCTCGAACAAGGCGGCCAGCTGATGACCACCACCGACGTCGACAACTGGCCGGGTGATCCGGACGGCGTGCAGGGCCCGGACCTGATGGAGCGCATGCGCCGCCACGCGGAGCGCTTCGAGACCGAGATCATCTTCGACCACGTCAACAAGGCGGAGCTCTTTGAACGCCCCTTCCGCCTTACCGGCGACTCGGCGATTTACACCTGTGACGCCCTGATCATCGCCACCGGCGCCAGCGCCAGGTATTTGGGGCTTCCCTCCGAGCAGGAGTTCCGCGGACGCGGCGTTTCCGCTTGCGCCACCTGTGACGGCTTCTTCTACAAGAACCAGAAGGTTGCCGTCATCGGCGGCGGCAACACCGCAGTGGAAGAGGCCCTGTACCTGTCCAACATCGCCTCCGAGGTCACACTGGTGCATCGCCGCGATGCCCTGCGTTCGGAGAAGATCCTCCAGACGCACCTGTTCGAGAAGGCAGAGCACGGCAATATCCGCATCGAGTGGGACAGCGTGTTGGACGAGGTCCTCGGTGATCCCACGGGCGTGACCGGAATGCGCATCAAGAATGTGAAGAACGACTCCACGAAAGACATCGAGCTGCAGGGCGTCTTTATCGCCATCGGCCACCAGCCCAACACACAGCTCTTCGAGGGGCAGCTGGAAATGGCGAACGGCTACATCAGGGTCCGCAGCGGAAACGACGGCAACGCCACGGCCACGTCGATCCCGGGCGTGTTCGCCGCCGGCGACGTCATGGATCACGTCTACAGGCAGGCCGTCACCTCTGCCGGTACCGGTTGCATGGCCGCCCTGGACGCCGAGAAATACCTGGACGCCCTTGATCAGGGCGCCGACTAAACAGGGCCCTAGCAGAAAACATCCATGGCAATGCTTCAACAGGGGACCGGAATGGTGCGATTTACAGGTCCCTCCAACGTCAGCAAGCTGAGATTGCCGACGCATCCTTGTGCCGACCGCAGGCCGTCGCGCAGGGGCTATTCGAGGGCCTGCGGCTGCTCGTCATAGTTGGGGCTGCCGGACTTGGCGTTGAGCAGCAGAAAGCTCATGACGTGTAGGTCCTCAAAGCGCGTCTCGAAAGGCGGAAAGGCTCCGACTCCTTGTCGAAACGCATTGATGTGGCAACGAGCACAGCTGAACCCTTTCTGCGTATAGGATTCCAGTGTGGAATTCACAAGATTCTGGACATTGGAGTGCTGTGGGCCGGGAATGCCCGGGCCCAGGTGGCGGTTGGGTTCGGTGACGTTTGCATTCTGCGTACCGATGAGCTGATAGTAGCGCCAGACGCTATCCTTCAGAATGTGCTGATACTTCAGGTTGATTAGACGCACCACCCGTGGAATGGGAGTAACGCGCGATACGTTCACCGACTTGCGATCATCGATCGGAGGCAGCAGGTCGCCATCGACGAATGCCGCTGGAATAATGCCGGCCTGCCCGGTCAAACCGCCAACCTCGTAACCATTTGGATATCGACAAATACGGTGTTGGGGGCCATGTAGGTTTCCCAGACGACCGGTGCCTGCGGGTCGTCATTGTTGACGATCGGTGCAAGCGAGCCGTCCCGATCAGGCTCACCGCGCAGACCGCCCGCCTTGTGCGGCCAGTTCAATGCGACAAACTGAAGTTAGGAGGTGGATCCCCTCATGTTCCCAAAGCTGCCCACGTGCTTGCCTCTGGTCTTCCTGGCTGCCATGACGGCCTTCCACAGCGCGCACGCCGCCGAGGACCCGGCGACACCCGCTCAAGCCCAGGTCCCCTCCAGCACACCCGGATACGCTCAGCAGATCCAGCCGATCTTCAACCGCCGCTGTATCGCCTGTCACGGGTGTTTGGGCTCTCCGTGCAACATCAAGCTGGATTCTTTCCGGGGCGTCGACCGCGGCGGACTCGGGAAGAACCCGTACTCGGTACACGTCGAGCCCTATCCGCGCACGGATATGGACGTGGCGCAGACCACCGAGCAATGGCGCGGCAGGGGCTTCTACCCGATTCTGGCGCGGGGTGGGTCGACTGAAGAGAACCTCGACCAGTCACTGATGTACCAGATGCTGGCAGCCGGCTACAGGCACAACAAGCCGGGGTTCTCGCGCGAGGCTCTGATCCCTCTCTACAGGAAACGCTTCGACCACCGGTGCCCATCGACACCAGCCGCTCTGAGGGCTCAGTTGGACGAGAACAGCGCCCAAGGCATGCCGTTCGGATTGCCGGCGATCGGCGAGGAGGATTTCAACGCCCTCAGGAGCTGGATTGCCGCTGGCTCCCCCGGCCCCACCGAGGAGGAGCTGCATGGAGCTGCGAAACCCGCCAACCCCGAAGCCGTTCGGCAATGGGAAGAATTCTTCAACGGGCCGGACAAGCGCTTGCAGTTGGTTTCACGCTATATCTTCGAGCATGTATTTCTTGCCGGCATCCTGCTCGAAGAAAGTCCGGGCGACATCTTCCGCCTCGTGCGCTCAAAGACACCACCAACAAGCGTTATAAAGGGAAAGGATGGTGAGGAAAGATCCGTTACCCCACCCGTTGAAATTATCGCCACCCCCTTGCCCTATGACGACCCCTACGCCTATGCCGGCGTCGATCGATTTTATTACCGCCTGCAGAAGATCACGACCCCCATTGTGCAAAAGAGCCATTTCGTCTGGCGGCTCGCGCTGGACGATATCGAGCACCTGAAGCAACTTTTTCTGTCATCGGACTGGGATGAGCGGGCACAGCTCGACCCGCCCTGGGGGATCGGCAATCCGTTCAGCGTGTTTCGGGCGATTCCGGCAGAGGCGCGCTATCGCTTTCTGCTCGAGAACGCGGAGCTGATCGTCTCCGGCATTACCTACGGCCCGGTGTGTCTGGGACAGACAGCAACCTATGCGGTCAAGGATCATTTTTGGGTGTACTTCATCGACCCGAAATACGATGTATCGGTTCAGGATCCGGACCTGGGTCTTGCGACCTGGGATGTCTTCATGAACCGATCCGTATTTGGAAACGCAGAGTATGAAGCCGCCTATGCGGATGCCTTGACCAAGCTCAACCCCGAAGGCTACCCCATCGATGCCATATGGAACGGCGATGGGATCAACTCCAATGCCTGGCTGACCATAATGCGCCACGAGACCAACGTCTCGGTCCTGAAGGGGCGGCAAGGCGGGCTCCCGCGCACGCATTGGCTCATGGACTACAGTGGCCTTGAACGGATGTATTACGATACCGTCGCCAGCTTCAAATACTGGGACGGAAATATTGGGAAACTGCAGACCCTTTTGTTTTTCAATTATCTAAGGCAGGAGTTCGAGGATAACTTCCTCTTGCTGTTGCCCGAGGACGAGCGCGGCAAGATTCGGCATGAATGGACACAGGGGATCGGCTCCATCGAGCTCATCTTGGTGCCTTTTGCCGGCGAAGACCAGCCTACGCAGATCGAGACGGACGAGCCGCACCCCCTGCTCGGCCTCGTGGGCGAGATCGAAAACCATATGGGGCCTGCGGTAACAGGCCCGGCCGATCGTCTGAATCCGAGGGTGAAACCGGATGTCTCTCTGAAGGCACCGATCGAGAACGCTGGCGATTGGGAGCAGGCGATTTCCACCCTGACAGCTACCTCGGACCACGGATTTCCGCACTTTCTGCCCAGCGTCATTCTGCTCAAACTGAATTGCGCCGGGGAATCCAGAGTTTATTCCCTGGTCGCCAACCGCGTGTACAAATCCCAATATACCCTAGTATTCGAAAACGGGGAGGCCTTGCCGGAAGAAAACACGATGAGCGTGTACCCGACCCTGATCGGGGGCTTCCCGAATCTGTTCATAGAGCTGGACACCAAGCAGGCGCCCCAATTCCTGACGGATTTGCGCGGCATCGATACGCTTGAGGATTGGACAAGGTTCAAGAGCAGATACGCCATCTTGCGCAACAGTGAGCGCCTCTGGCCCTTCTATGACTGGATCACCGAATGGAACTTCCGCAACCGTGGAATGGACGCAGGTTACCCCGACCTGTCGTATTACGATTCGCCGGAGTGAGGCGGTCACCGGCTTAGCACGCCGTTGGTGTACAGCCGTATGCTCCCCTCCGCGCGGCTCTTTCCGCAGTAATCCCCAGGGGTAGGCCGGGAAGGCGCACCTGACCTCGGCACAAGGGGCGAGACCCGAGGAACTTGCCGGGCAAATACAGTACTAAAACAGTACCCTATTTGGAGGCGGTCGGATTCATGCTAACGCTCAGTAAGCTTACGGATTATGCGATTGTTTTGATGTCTCGTCTGGCCGCATACGGGCAATGCACTGCGACGGCCCGGGTGCTGGCGCAGGAAACGCGAATCCCCGGCCCCACCGTAATCAAGCTGCTCAAGATCCTGGCGGCCCATGGGGCGCTGCAGTCGATCCAGGGCCGCAACGGCGGATACAGGCTCTCGCGCCCAGCCTCCGGTATCTCCCTCGCCGAGATCATCGAAGCGGTCGAAGGTCAGATCGCACTTACCGAGTGCAATCGCGAAGTCTCAGATTGCCGCATCGAGGACAGTTGCGGTGTCCGCGCCCATTGGCTGGTGATCAATGGAGCCCTCCGTCAGGCATTGACCGACATCAGCCTTGCGGATCTCGCCGGCCCTGTGCTCCCGAGAAGGGCGTGGCGCCCGGTTACCCTGAACCGGTCGCGTCCGCTTGAGCAATAGGGAGAGCCATTTCCTGGCTACGAGAGGCTGAGAGCAATCCTATGAGCGTCGTCGCAGAGCAGGTCGAGCGTACAGAGACCCAGACGGGCTGGGACGCGAGCGCTGTCCGGCGCGATTTTCCCACGCTGCACCAGCAGGTAAACGGAGCGCCGCTCGCCTATCTGGACAATGCCGCGACGGCTCAAAAGCCGCAGGCGGTGATCGAGGCGGTCGGACATTACTATCGACGAGACAACGCCAATGTGCACCGCGGTGCGCACCTGCTCGCGGAGCGGGCCACCGCGGCCTATGAGACGGCGCGCGAGAAGGCGCGGCGCTTCGTCAATGCGCGCTCGGCCCATGAGATCATATTCCTGCGGGGGACCACCGAGGCCATCAATCTGGTGGCCAGCGGCCTCGGGTCCCGTTTCAGGCCGGGCGACGAGGTCGTACTCACCCGCATGGAGCACCACGCCAACATCGTCCCCTGGCAGTTGCTGAGCGGACGCTGCGGCATCCTGATTCGCGTATTGCCCGTCACTCCGGAGGGCGATCTCGAACTGGACGAGTTGGAGTCTCTGTTCAACGAGCGCACCCGCCTCCTCGCAGTGACCCATGTCTCCAACGTGCTCGGCACTGTCAACCCCGTAAAAGACATCGTCCGGATCGCACGCCAATATGACGTTCCGGTGTTGGTCGACGGCGCCCAGGCGGTTCCGCACCTGAGGGTGGACGTCCAGGCGCTCGATTGCGATTTCTATTGCTTCTCGGGACACAAGATGTTCGGGCCGACGGGGATCGGGGTGCTCTATGGCAAGGAAGACCTATTGGATTCCCTGCCGCCCTATCAGGGCGGCGGTGAGATGATCCGCCGGGTCAGTTTCGAGAAGACCGACTTCGCCGACCTACCTCACCGGTTCGAGGCCGGTACGCCCAATATCGCCGGGGCAGTGGGGCTGGGCGCTGCGATCGACTACCTGCAGGGCCTGGATCTGACGGCGGCGGCCCAGTATGAGCAGCGACTGCTCGAATCCGCCAAAGGGCGGCTGGGCGAAGTGCCGGGGTTACGCATCCTCGGCGAGGCCCGGCACAAGGTGGCGGTCGTCTCCTTTGTCATGGAGGACGTACACGCCCACGACCTGGGCACCGTGCTCGACCATAAGGGGATTGCCGTGCGGACGGGTCACCACTGTGCCATGCCGCTCATGGATTTCTACGGCGTACCGGCCACTACTCGCGCATCGATGGCCTTTTACAACACACCCCAGGAGATCGACCGTCTGGTGGAGGGACTGCATTACGCGCGGGAGATTCTGACATGAGCAGCGGACTCGAGGACCTATACCAGGAGCTGATCCTGGATCACAGCCGTCATCCCCACAACTTCCGCGCTATGGAGGGGGCCAGCCGCACGATCGAGGGATACAACCCCCTGTGCGGCGACGAGCTGAAGCTCTATCTGCGTCTGGAGGGGAAGCGGATCGCCGACGTCAGCTTCCAGGGGAAGGGTTGCGCCATCTCCACGGCCTCGGCCTCGATGCTCACCGACCGGCTCAAGGGCTTGAGCGTCCGGGAAGCCGAGGAGCTGTTCGAGGCCGTACACGAGTTGCTGACCGGCGGGCATTCCGGTCCCGATCCGGACGCACTCGGCGAGCTCGAGGCCTTGGCGGGGGTGCGCAAATACCCCATGCGGGTCAAATGCGCGACGCTGAGCTGGCATGCCCTCAAGGCCGCCCTGAGCGACGAGCAGCCAGAGAGCGTCACAACCGAGTAGGGGCCCAGCCATGCCGGTACCGGAAGCGACCCAACTCAAGCGAAACTGCCTGGCGGTGGCGGTCCCCTCCGGCCAAAAGGTCGTGATCAGGGAAGGGGCTCGGGTGGACATCGCAATGACGCTCACGGCCCCTGGGTGCGGCATGGGCAACCTGCTGGCCGCGGACGTCTGGCAACGGGTCATGGAGGTGCCGTCGGTCGAGGATGTCGAGGTAAATCTGGTCTTCGACCCGCCCTGGAACGCCTCCATGATGAGCGAGGAGGCGCAGCTACAAACAGGTATGTTTTGAGGGAAGAGCGATGAGCGAATGGGTCGATGTGGCGCCTGCCGGAGCGATCGCTCCGAACCAGTGCGTGATTGCCGACGTCGATGGCATAGCCGTCGCGGTGTTCAATATCGATGGAGAGTTCTTTGCCATAGAGGACCAGTGCTCGCACGAGGCGTCTGAGCTCGCCGACGGCGAAATCGACGGTGATACCATCACCTGCCCAACGCACGGCGCACAGTTCTCTCTCAAGTCCGGCGAGGCCCTGTCCGCGCCGGCCTACGAGCCCATTGCTACCTTTCCTGTACGTGTCGAGAAGGGAATCGTCCAGGTGCGGGATGACCGTTGGGATTGACTGGAGGATAGCGCCATGTCCACAACGACCGGATCGGAGAGGGATTTCGGAGCCAATGATGCGCGAGCCGTTGTGCCGGGTCCGGCGGCCGCGGCGGTCGAGGCGCCGTCCGACTTCCCTGTAAAAAGCGTGGGTACGCTGCAACTGAGCGAGGCCCTCCGTGGGGACCTCGAGGCCATGGTGTGCAGGGGCTATCCCAATGAAACCTGCGGCTTGCTGGTCGGCCATCAGAGAGAGGGCATTGTGGAGGTCATCGATCTGATACAGGCGCGTAATTTGAACCGGACGCGCGCCCGAGACCGCTACGAGCTTGATCCCCGAGACTTCGTTGCGGCCGACAGCGCGGCGCGTGGCCGTGGAATGGAAATCGTCGGGATCTGGCACTCCCATCCGGATCATCCCGCCAGGCCATCCGCGACAGACCGGGCCGGTGCCTGGGCCGGCTGGTCCTACCTGATCGCGTCGGTCACCGAACGGCGTGTGGCCGAGCTGCGGTCCTGGCGCCTGAACGGAACCGACTTCTGTGAGGAGGCCATCGCGTCATGACCAGCGTAACCGTGCGTATTCCGACTCCGTTGCGGAGCCTTGCGGGCGGCGTCGATGAAGTACGCGTCCAGGGCATCACCGTCGGCGAGGCGCTGCGCGCGCTCGACGATGCCCTGCTTGAGCGTATCCTCACCCCCGAGGGCGAGGTCCGGCGCTTCGTGAACATTTATTTGGGGCCAAAGAATATCCGTGGCCTCGACGGCCTCGCGACCCCAATCACGGAGGGGGACGTCCTCTCCATCATCCCCGCCGTGGCTGGTGGGAGCGGTACCAAGGTCAGCGACCGTCGACTGGCGGAGCTGCGGGCGCAGATCCCCGAGGTGACCCCGCGCGAAGCCCTGACACTGCAGCGCCAGGGTGCCGTGCTGGTGGACGTACGTGAGCCCGACGAAATCGCCGCCGGGATGCCGGCGGGCGCCCTGCCCCTGGGACGGAGCTACCTGGAGGTCAATATCGAGGACGCAGTGCCCAACACGGAGCGCACCCTGGTGGTGCTCTGTGCCGTAGGCCAGCGTTCGCTGTTCGCGGCCGAGGGGCTTCGTCGGCTGGGATACAGCGACGTGCGCAACCTCGCCGGGGGGTTCAACCGCTGGAAGAACGAAGGAATTCCGTTCGAGATCCCACGGACGCTGGACGCGGACGCGCGCGAGCGCTACTCGCGCCACCTGTTGATGCCCGAGGTTGGCGAGTCAGGGCAGCTCCGGCTGCTTGACGGCAAGGTGCTGCTGATCGGAGCCGGCGGACTGGGCTCACCAGCGGCCCTGTACCTGGCCGCCGCCGGGATCGGCACCCTGGGCATCGTCGATCACGATCGGGTCGACCGCAGCAACCTGCAGCGGCAGATTCTCCATGCCGATGCGCGAGTGGGCGAGTCCAAGGTGGCCTCCGCTACGGAAGCGATCCAGGCACTGAATCCGTCGGTGAAGGTGATGGGCCACGAGGCCAGGCTCGAAAGCGCGAATGTGGAGGAGATCCTGAGCAGCTACGAGGTCGTGGTCGACGGCTCGGACAACTTTGCCACCCGCTACCTGATCAACGACGCCTGCGTGAAGCTCGGCATCCCCAACGTCCACGGATCAGTCTACCGCTTCGAAGGCCAAGTCAGCGTCTTCTGGCCGGCGTACGAGAAACGGCCGACGCCCTGCTATCGCTGCCTGTATCCCCAGCCGCCTCCGCCTGAGCTTGCGCCCTCCTGTGCCGAGGCAGGTGTGCTGGGCATCCTCCCGGGCGTCATCGGCCTGCTCGAGGCGGTGGAGACCATCAAGATCCTGCTCGGCGTGGGCGACCTCCTGGTCGGCCGCCTGCTCTACTACGACGCCCTGCGTGCCGAGTTCAGAGAGCTGCAGCTCGATCGAAACCCGGAGTGCCCCTACTGCGCCGACCCGGCCCAGTTTCCCGGCTACGTGGACTACGAGGCTTTCTGCGCCGCAGCAAGTGCTTAACTATGAATACGTTGAGCGGCGAAGGGCTTCGCGACCTTACCGACGATCATCCGGTCGATCGACGGGCCGGCGCCACCACGCTGCTTGCGTCGATCGGGAACACGCCCCTCATCGAGCTCGATCTGGTGAGGGAAGTCGCCCCGAAGACGCGTCTCTTCGCCAAGATCGAGGGCTGCAACCCGGGCGGCTCGATCAAGGACCGCCCGGTGGCCCGGATGCTGACCCGGGGGCTCAGAGAGGGCCGGCTGGCCGGGGGCCGGCGGCTGCTGGATTCCTCCTCTGGCAACGCCGGAATCGCCTACGCCATGCTCGGCGCCGCGCTGGGTATCTCCGTCACCCTAGTGGTACCGGAGAACGCCAGCCGGGAACGACTCGCGCGCATCAGCGCCCACGGCGCTGAGCTGATACTCACCGATCCCGTCGAGGGGTACGACTACGCCCTGCGCGAGGCCCGGCGGCTCGCGGTCGAGTATCCCGAGACCTATTGGCACTGCGACCAGTACACCAATGACGCGAACTGGCACGCCCATTTCCTGACCACCGGGCCGGAGATCCTGGCGCAGGTGCGGGAACGGGCCGGCGTGGCACCGGACGCATTCGTCGCGGGTGTGGGTACCGGCGGCACCATCACGGGTGTCGGAAGACGGCTGAGGGAGGCACATCCCGACACCTTTATCGCCTCCGTGATTCCGGAGATCTTCCCCGGTATCGAGGGCCTGAAGCCATTGGGCTCGCCCCGGGACATCGTGCCCGCGATCCTGGACCAGTCCCTGATCGACGAGCGGATCCAGGTCACCATCGAACAGGCGAGCGCAATGTGCCGACGGCTGGCGGCCCGCGGCCTGTTCGTCGGCCCTTCCTCGGGTGCCTACGTGCATGCCGCCCTTGAGATCGCCGCCACGGGCCGGTTCCACACCATCGCAACGGTGCTCTCGGATACCGGTGAGCGTTACGGCTCGACGGGTATGTGGGAGCTCGAACGGAGGAATTCGGTATGACAGAAACGAGAAAGGAGCTTGAGGCCTGCGATTTCTCGGACCACACGTCAGGGAAACGAGCCTGTCCCGTATGCGAGAGGGGCTATCCCCAGCTGTGCCGCTGCGGGGGGCTCGTGCACGCGGAAGTCGTCAAGGTCGAGGGAAACGGCTACCTGCAGATCACGCGCTGTGATCGATGTGGGCTGCCGCGGTAGCGTACGAGCGAAAGGCTCGCCGGTCTTGTCGAGGACCCTTCGACAGGACCAGCGCTGCGAGCCGTTTCAGTACCCAACCGCTAGATCGGAAACTGGCTAGCTCCCGCTCGGACCGCGAGGCCATCGACCACCGATTTTGGCATCAAAGTGTAGGGAAATCGGATAGATATTCGCTTTATTCCGGTCTAATGGTTTGTGAACCTTGAAAAACTCAAGATCTCCGACACGACAGGTCAGCACCCTGTCATCGTCTCTTGACGGAGGTGATCCTAATGACTCCCATCCTCGTCGGGTTGCTCATGTTGCTGCCGATCGCCGTCATGGCAGCGATCATTTCGGCAACGCTGTTTAAGGCGAGCAGGTAATCCGAGACCGCGGAGAGCTAACAATGTCCAGCAGGCTGAGCGAGCCGTTGCTGACGGACGGGTTCGAGTTTGTGGAGTTCACCGCGCCGGACACCCGGGACCTGGCCCGGCTGTTCGAGCACATGGGCTTCCAGGCAAGATCCCGGCACCGCTCCAAGGACGTGGTGCTCTACAGACAGGGCGACATCAACTTCGTCATCAACCACGAGCCGGACAGCTTCGCCCAGGCCTTTGCCAAGGTGCACGGAGCTTCGATCTGCGCCTTTTCCATTCGGGTAAAGAACGCCGCTCAGGCGTACGAGCGCGCCCTTCAACGGGAAGCCAAACCCTTTCATGGCGATGTGCGCCCCATGGAGCTCAACATCCCCGCCATTCAGGGAATCGGGGGCAGCCTGATCTATTTCGTCGACCGCTATGGCGAACATTCCATCTACGACGTCGACTTCGTCCCGATCGAAGAAGAGCCGCTTGAAATCTGGGGCGCGGGCCTCACAGGGATCGACCACCTGACTCACAATGTCCACCAGGGCCGCATGGATGAATGGGCCGATTTTTACCGACGGATGTTCGATTTCCGTCAGATTCGCTATTTCGATATTCATGGCAAGGTGACCGGACTCAGGTCCAGGGCCATGACCAGCCCTTGTGGAAAGATCAGAATCCCAATCAACGAGCCTTCGGACCCCAAGTCCCAGATCCAGGAGTATCTCGAGGTTTATCATGGGGAAGGCATTCAGCATATCGCGCTGGCAACCGAGGATATCTTCGCCAGCGTCGAGCTCCTCTCCCGGAATGGGCTGCAGTTCCTGGACGTTCCGGACACCTATTACGAGGAGGTCGACCGCCGGATTCCGGGCCATGCGGAGGACCTGGAACGCCTCCAAAGGGACCGCATTCTGATCGACGGGGATCTGCAACGAGGCGACGGGGTGCTGCTGCAGATCTTCACCCGGAACGTCATCGGGCCCATTTTCTTCGAGATCATCCAGCGCAAGAGCAACGACGGTTTCGGCGAGGGCAATTTCCAGGCACTGTTCGAGGCCATAGAGCGGGATCAGATGGCGCGCGGAGCGGCGTGACATGGCTGACTGGATAACCCTTCCCAGGATTGAGGGAAGGTCCTCGCGCCAGGCCCATGCGGACCTGCCCGAGGCCAGCTTCGAGCGGGAGCTGGGCCGCGAGGGTTTTTACGGGCCCTCGACTCAGATGTACCACCGTCACCCGCCGACCGCCTGGGCGCGGATTGAGGGGCCGCTACGTCCCCGTGCCTTCGATTCCAGCAGACTGGAGACGCATAGCCGGTCCCCCTGGAGCGCCGTGCCCCTGCTGGGCAATGCCTACCTCCAGCTGCGCATCTGGATGGGCGACCAGAGCATGGACCATCTGGTTCGCAATGGCGACGGCGACGAGCTGCTGTTCATTCACGAGGGGCATGGAGATCTCTTCACGGACTATGGTCATCTCCAGCTCCATGAGGGGGACTACATCCTGTTGCCCCGCGGCACCCTGTGGCGAGTGGAGACGGCAGGCTCCCTGAAGCTGCTTATGCTAGAGGCCACGGGCGATGCGTACCGGCTTCCCGATAAGGGGATCGCCGGAAGCCATGCCGTGTTCGACCCTGCCGTTCTCGATGTCCCGGGGATCGACGATGTCTTCCGCAATCAGCAATCCGAAGAGCCCTGGACCGTTGTCATCAAACGGCGGGGGGAGCTGAGCCGGGTCACCTATCCGTTCAATCCCCTGGACGCGCTGGGATGGCACGGTACCCTGATGCCCCTGCGTCTGAACTGGCGCCACATCCGCCCGCTGATGAGCCACCGCTACCACATGCCGCCCTCGGTGCATACCACATTCACGACGGGGCGTTTCGTTGTCTGCACCTTTACCCCCAGACCGATCGAAAGCGACCCCGGCGCACTCAAGCTCCCGTTCTTCCACAACAACGAGGACTATGACGAGGTCATCTTCTATCATCGGGGCCGATTCTTCTCCCGCGACGACATCCATCCAGGCATGCTGACCCTGCACCCGGCGGGGATCACGCACGGACCCCATCCCAAGGCCTTGGCAACAGCGAGCCGCTATGAGCGCAAGGAGACCGACGAGGTCGCGCTGATGATCGACGCGCGGGACGCGCTGGCGGTCTCAGCTGAGGCCGAGGCCCTGGAGTGGGCGGGCTACGTGGACTCCTGGCGCGCCTACCGGGAATGAAATTCGCCTCCCTGAAATCCGAGTCCCGGGACGGCACCCTGGTCTTGGTCAGCCGCGACCTCGAACGCATGCTGGAGGTCCCGGATTGTGCCGACCATCTGCAGGCCCTCCTGGATGACTGGCAGGCGCTGAGCCCCGGATTGGAGCCCGTCTACGCGGATCTGAATGCCGGGCGCATACGCGGCCGCCCAATGGATACCGCCGTCCTCGCTGCGCCCCTGCCGCGCGCCTACCAGTGGCTGGATGGCAGCGCTTATCTCAGTCATGTGGAACGGGTACGCCGGGCCCGCGGCGCGCGGATGCCGCCGAACCTACTGCGCGACCCCCTCATGTACCAGGGCGGGTCCGACGGGTTTCTGGGTCCGAGGGATCCGATCTGCCTGCCCGACGAGTCCTGGGGCGCGGACTTCGAGGCGGAAGTGGCCGTCGTGACCGACGACGTGCCTCTGGGTACGACGGCCGCGGAGGCGGGGAACCATATCCGGCTGCTGATGCTTGTCAACGACCTGTCCCTGCGCAACCTGATCCCCGAGGAGCTCGCCAAGGGCTTCGGATTCCTGCAGGGCAAACCGGCGAGCAGCTTCTCGCCTGTGGCGGTCACGGCCGACGAGCTGGGTACCAGCTGGGACGGCGGGAAGGTGAACCTGCCGCTGTTGACCTCATTGAATGGCAGATCCTTCGGGCATCCGAACGCCGCGGAGGACCTGCAGTTCGACTTTCGCTCCCTGATCAGCCACGCCGCTCGAACCCGGGCGCTGGCCGCAGGTACCATCATCGGTTCGGGTACCGTGTCCAACGGAGACCTCGCGAGCGGATGTTCCTGTATCCTTGAGCGACGGATGCTTGAGATTCTTGAGACCGGGCGGGCGGAAACCCCATTTCTCCGCTTTGGCGACCGCGTTCGGATCGAGATGCGGGACCGGGAGGGAGGTCCCCTGTTCGGCGCCATCGAGCAGGAGGTCCAGCCGTGCCCGGCCTAGTGCTCTACAGCTATTTCCGCAGCTCCGCGGCCTACCGGGTGCGGATTTCCCTCCACCTCAAGGGGCTGGATTACGAAACCCGACCTGTGCATCTCTTGAGGGACGGAGGAGAGAACTTCAGCCCTGAATACCTCGCCCTGAACCCGCAGGGGCTGATCCCCGCGCTGGTGGACGACGGACAGGTGCACACCCAGTCCCTGGCCATCATCGAGTACCTGGAGGAGCGCTACCCCGATCCCCCCTTGTTGCCGCCATCCGCCGCCGCCCGTGCCCGGGTTCGCGCCCTCAGTCAGATCGTCGCCTGCGATATCCACCCCCTTAACAACCTGCGCGTACGCGACTATGTCAAGGAACGCCTCGGCCACGACGAATCGCAGTGGCTGGCCTGGTACCGGCATTGGATCCGCGAGGGATTCCAGGCCTTTGAGGCGCTGCTGGCAACCGATGCAGGTACCGGCCAGTTCTGCCAGGGCGGCCGGCCGACCCTCGCCGATGCCTGCCTGGTACCGCAGGTATTCAACGCCCGACGCTTCGATGTTCCATTGGAGGCGTTCCCGACCTTGTGCCGTATCGCGGAAGACTGTGGGCGGATCAAGGCATTTCGTGACGCCGCTCCGGAAAATCAGCCGGACGCAGAATAGTCGCTCAAGCAGGCCGGCAGGCGCCTCGGAAAGCGCTAAGAGGATCAGGGTCCGCCTGCCGGGGGTGGGCGCCCCGGAACACCGCGCAGTCTGCCCGAACCGCCCCCATATCCGGAATGTCTAACCAAACGTAGGCGTGGCCTGCGAGATCCTGTTTTCATCGGCCTCTTGAACATGAGTGACCCAACGACTCTCCAACTCGATCAGTTTGCCCACAAACGGCATCTGGAGGGTCTCAGCACGCCATCGTTGCGGTCGGTCGCCGATCAACGCCGCGGCTACTCGCTACCGAGGGCGCACCGATTTCTTGCCTTCCAAGACCGCATCAACGCCGAGCTGCTGCAACATCCTGTGATCACAGCCAATCCCTATACGGCCTGGTTCCGGAAGGGAGAACAGTCATTCGAGCAGGTCAAATCGTTCATTGTTCAGTTCTCCGTGTTCTCCAACCGATTCCTCGTGGCGCAGCTCCTGAAAATGATCAACGCCGAAACGCTGGAAGAGATGAGGGCGTCCAAAGAGATTCTGGCCAACGAGATCGGCGTCGTTTTCAACTCCAAGGGGAAAACACCCAAAGGCGGCTTCGACTCAACGGAAGATGCTTACGATGCCGAATTGGTATCCACCGAGGGCTCCGTCGAGGGAGGCGTGTTCCATTTCCGCGCAGGCCATTTAGAGTGGTTGCTTCAGATTGCCTCCGGGCTGGGCCTTGGATTCGGCGATGTCGGAAAGACCCGTCACGGGACCGCAAGCACCCAGCATTTCTGCGACGAGCTCGCCCGGCTGTATGGGAGTGAGGACTACGCGGTGTCGCAAGCGGCCAGCTACGCGGTAGAAAACTGGGCTGCCGCCGGATTCTGGAATGAGCTCATCGAAGGCTTGGGAGGATTCAACCGGCGAACGGGCGCCGATCTGCCCTTGGGATTCTTCACTTGGCACAGCCGCCTGGAAGCGCAGCACGCCCAGCACACCCAGGAAGAGCTGGAGGCGCTCTACTTTTCAACCCCGCTTGACGAGGACAGGTTCGTCGCAAACGGAAACGAGATGCTCGATGGCGTGATGGTATTCTGGCATGGTCTGGAAACCCAGCGCAGACAGATTGCCGGCCGAAAGTAGCGATCGACCGGTCCTGTTGAGCCGGAACTACCGCAAGCGGGGTTTTCTGCCCGAATACGACCCGCCGGTCGCCTTCGATCCCGATTCCGGGTTGTCGATGCTGGACGAGGTCGGTCGCAACCTGCCCAGTTTGTTGCAAAAGGATGACTTTAGGGCCTATGTCCGCCGCCTGAAGATCCCTCCTCTGCCCGAAACGCGTCCGCATCCCGAGGTTCTTCCGCAGCTCAGGCTCTACTATCTCCGCGTGGGTTTTCTCGCGTCCGCGTATATCAACCAGCTGGGCCAGGCACCGACCAATCTGCTGCCTTCGAACATTGCCCAGCCCTTGTGCAGGGTTTGCAGGTTGCTGAACCGCCCCCCGGTCCTGAGCTACGACGCCTACGCCCTCTACAACTGGAAGCGCTTCGATAAGGGGGGCCCCGTTGCGCTGGGCAACATCGACACCATTCAGAACTTCGTTCATCTATATGACGAACACTGGTTCATCCTCGTGCACGTCGAGATCGAGGCCATTGCCGCACGTATCCTGGACGCCATTGCGCGCATCCAACGCGACCTCCCGCGCCCGGAGGAAGCGGAGCTCAATCAGGCGCTTGAGGACATAGCCGCGGCGATCTGGGATCAGGTCCGGGTCCTGAGGCGGATCCCGGAGAAAATGGATCCTCGCCTCTACTACAAGAGGTTCCGCCCCTACATCCGCTATTTCGAGAACGTGGTGTACGAAGGGGTGAATCGCCAACCGATCAGCTTCCGCGGCGAGACGGGCGCCCAAAGCAGCATCATGCCGGTACTTGTGGCACTAATGAAAATACCCCACCGAAGCTCCCTCTTGACCGAACACCTTGCTGACATGCGCCGCTATATGCCAGCTGAACACCGGGACCTGATCGAGGATGTAGAATCCATGCCCTCGTTTCGCGACAGGGTCGAGAAGGATGTCTTCAATAGCCTGTTGGAAGCGATCGCGAGCTTCCGGGAAGTCCACTACGGCTGGGCCGAAGAGTACATCAATCGCCGGACGCAAGATCCGCGGGGTACCGGCGGTACACCCTATATGCAATGGCTGAAGCAGCTGATCGCCGAGACGCGGGCGTGGATGCGATGACCTCGCTCAATGCGCTTGCTCCACAGCGCAAGACTATCGTCGGAATGTCCCCAACTCCTCGATCCTGTAACCTTCTGGATGGGTGGGTCTTCTCACCTTCGTTAGCAGGTGGGGGTGACGCTTGCCGGGAAGTCGCCGAAGCAGGCTTGCGCACAGATTCAGCGCTCCTTTGACGAGGTAACTCAGCACAGCGGGGGGGTTTAGAAAACCCCATCGCCCGCAAAAGAGGTTCATCCATCAGTACCTGAAATGCTTGATCTTTTCTCCCTTCTCGCCAATTTCGGTCATCGCATCGATCCCGATCTGGAGATGAATATCTGACCATTCCTTCGTTACTTGCTCATCTGATTTCCCGGTTTTTACGCCATCGGGAGTGATTGGAACGTCGGATACGAACAACAGAGCACTGCGTGAGATCGCGTTGTGGTGTCCGACGATGAAGATCGTGGCGGTCTCCATGTCGATGGCGATGCAGGTCATGCGCTTGAGACGGTCGAGAAACTGCTCGTCATGTTCCCAGAGCCGCCGATTCGTCGTATAGACTACGCCGGTTCGATATTCGTATCCCCGCTCGACGATTTTCTCGGATACGAACTTGTTGAGCTTGAACGATGGCAAGGCGGGAACCTCGGGAGGAAAGTAATCGTTACTGGTCCCTTCGCCTCGGATCGCGGCGATCGGCAAGATGAAATGCCCGATCTCGGAGGATTTTTTCAGGCCACCACATTTCCCGAGGAGCAGTACTCCTTTCGGCCGACGCGCACTGAGCAGATCCATGATGGTCGCGGCATTCGCCGAACCCATCCCAAACTGGATCATTGTCAGGCCGTTTTTGTTGGTCGCAGCGTGCATGGGGGTTTCCCGACCATGAACTTCACAGTCAAACCACTCGGCGAATTTTTCGAGATAGTGTTGAAAGCTGGTCAGTAGTATGTACTCACCGAGCCGATCCAATGGCATTCCCGTGTATCGAGGGAACCAATCCTGCGCGATTTGCATCCGCTCTGTCATCGTATCCGGGAGCCTCGAACCCTGGTCCCCCAAACGCCTCCCACTACATAATCTCTCGTAGCGTCACAGATACGCCACCGAAGAACGTGACTGCCGTTCAGCGCTGCAGGTACGCCATCTTCCCCTCCCTGTTCTCCCATTGCTTTGCGTCTTCCGGTGGGGGCTTCGGGTGGCTGATCACAGGCCACTGGCCGGCAAGCTCCGCGTTCAGTGCCACAAACGCCTCCTGGCCCGCCGGAAGGTCCTCTTCCCCAAAAATGGCTTCGACCGGGCATTCCGTCTCGCAAAGCGCGCAGTCGATACACTCCTCGGGGTCGATCACCAGGAAGTTCGGTCCTTCGTGAAAACAGTCTACTGGGCAGACGTCTACACAGTCGGTGTATTTGCACTTGATACAGCTTTCGGTGACGACGAACGCCATCTTATGCTCTCATGACCTGCATCGGAGAAACCGCAGATCTCTTCCGCGTTTCCGAGCTATACGGATGCATCGCCATCTTCAGCCGGCCGGCCACGGCTGAAAATAACGGATTCGTAGGCCGCCGCTTTCGTAGGCCCTGCGCTGACATTGCCGGGATGGCGTGCGTCAGCGCTTGCCTCGGCCTCCTGCTCGCCGATCCGATCAACCCTCTGCGACATAGTCCTCGGTCGAATCCCCCTGAACCACCTTCCGGTCCTCCATTTCCATCTCCTGATACATCCGCCGCGTTTCCTCGGACTCGAAGTAGATAAGCAGTCCGTTCTCCTTATCCCCTTCGAACAGGTACGGATGCTCTTCCGGATTAGGGACATCGTGCAGCGTGATGGGATCGGTCGTTGTACGGATGACCATCTCTCAATCCTCCTTCGTTCGCGATTAACCTGCTGGATGGTCGACGTTGTCGACCCGGAGGGCGCTTCCTTCGGCCTGCACCCTCTGCGCGTCCAGACCGTGAAACAAAAGATTTTCGCACAAACAGATTCAGATCGGCCCATGGCTCGTCAGCAAGGTGCCGATCTCGCACGTCCTGCGTGCAAAGCATATGGCTTACGAACCGGGCCGCCTTGGACGCTCTGCTATTTCTGAGTATTGTACTTGGGTTTTACACAGTCAAGGTTCGATGACCGTTAGTTCTGAGGAAAAAAATGGGGAAATCCCGGCACTCGTCGACCTCGACGACCGCCGGCTTCCGGCCCTCGTTGCGCCGGAATTGGCAGCGATCGCTTCGCAGTCGTCGGCGGACCGGACCAGGATAATCAGCCCTGCCCGCCTGTCTAACTTTCAACGGGAATCCGCCCCAAGCGGCATTTCAAGAAACCCTATGACCTATGTTGACTATTTGCGTCTGGATCAGATACTCGGCGCCCAGCAACCCCTGAGTGATCCGCCTTATCACGATGAAATGCTGTTCATCGTCCAGCACCAGGTCACCGAGCTCTGGATGAAGCTGATCCTGCACGAGTTGAAGGCCACGCTCAGACACATCCGCAGCGATCGCTTGGACCCCTGCCTGAAGGCGCTTGCCCGGGTGCGCGGTATCCAGCGACTGCTTTTCGACCAGTGGGGCGTGCTGGAGACCCTGACACCCAGCGAATACGCCACCTTCCGCCACGTGCTCGGGCAGGCATCCGGACTGCAGTCGTTTCAGTACCGGGCTATCGAATTCATATTGGGAAACAAGTACCGAGCCATGCTCGACCTGTTCGAGCCCGACTCGGCGGCGTACTCGGAGCTTGAAAACCTGCTCGAGCGTCCGGGACTCTATGACGAGTTCCTGAGCCACCTCCACCGCGCGGGCTTCCCTGTACCGCCGGATTGCCTGGAACGAGACTGGTCGCAGCCCTATCGGCGCCATCCGGAGCTGGTTTCGACCTACAAACGAATCTACGAGAATCCCCATCGGTACTGGCGCCAGTACGCCTTGTGCGAAAGACTGGTTGATCTGGAAGAGCACTTTCAGCTCTGGCGCTTCAGGCACGTGAAGACTGTGGAGCGCATCATCGGTTACAAGCCCGGAACCGGCGGAACCAGCGGCGTATCCTACCTGCAGAAGACGCTGGAGCAGCGATTCTTCCCCGAGCTGCTGGACGTGCGGACCCAGATCGATGCCTGAGCCCGAAAGCCCCTGGATCGAGGCCCTCTCCAACATGGGGGACGGTCCGCTGGACGAAGACCGCTTGGTCCGTCATGTACACCCCCTGAGGTATCCCCACGAATCAGTCTCCCCAAGTCAATCGAGTACGAGTGCATCGTGATGACTCGACACCCATTGTTCGATGGACCCCACTGCATCGATCGCTTCGTCGAGGACATCGTGGCAACT
>JAYEJW010000434.1:0-1738 GCA_034716535.1 Pseudomonadota bacterium | reverse complement strand
CTGCAAAAAATCAACAAGTTGCGAGATATCCTGTCCCTATTGAACGAGTTTCCATGAAATCTTTAATCATGGGGACATATTGTAACAGGTTGTTTTGACGTGGAAAAGTGACTTTCGATTCAGGCACGAGCTAAGTAGAGCGTTTGACCTGAGCCGTCGCCTTACTCATTAGCCACAACGCGGCTTCTCTGCCATGACCTGCGAAGGAAATCGCCATGTCGCAACCGCTTCCGGTCACCATCGACGGCAGCGAGGCCGCTGCACGCGTTGCCTATCTGACTAACGAGATCATTGCCATCTACCCCATCACAGCCGGCTTCGCCCATGGGCGAATGGGCGGACCAGCAGGCCTCGGATCGCCCCAAGAACCTCTGGGGGACGGTTCGCCTCATTGTCGAGATGCAGAGCGAGGGGGGTGCTGCAAGCACCATCCACGCCGAGATCCTGGCCCTGAATCTCGCCGCCATAGTGCGCGCCGTCGCCCAGTTGATCGCCACTCGGCGCTTTTGATTCGAGGATATTTGGGTTGGGTGCGGTAATTTATAGAGACATGACGAGCTCGGCACCCACCAGATACCGGGCGGGAATCTAGGGATGCCCGCCGATCCTTCGTACACGACGTACATTGCAGTCCTCCTGCTGGCGTTCCTCTCCGTATTTACCACGCTGCTGGGTGTTGCACTTGCGATCTACGTAGGCAAGAGCGAGCGGGCCATCGCCGTTGGGATAGGATTCTCGGCCGGTATCATGCTGCTGGTGTCCTTCTTCGAGCTCGTGCCTGCGGCGATGGGCGAGGCGGGCATTGGCTCAGCCTCAACAGCCTTCATACTGGGCATGCTGATCGTGGCAGTTCTGCATTGGGTGATCCCGCACACTCACCTGGTGGAAGAAAGGGGTGTATTTCGGCAGACTTTGCTGAAAACCGCCTACCTGGTGGCATTCGGCCTCATCCTGCACGATGTGCCAGAGGGTTTCGCCATGGCCAACTCTTACATCGCTTCGCCCTCGCTGGGGGTGCTGGTGGCGTTGGCGATCGCGATCCACAACATCCCTGAGGAGTTTGCGATGGCCGTACCGATCGTCATGGTCAGGAAGAGACGGTTCCTGTACACGGCAGCATTCCTGTCAGGGCTCGCTGAGCCGCTGGGGGCCGTAGTCGGGCTCGTGGCGGTGCACTTCCATCCCGTCCTCAACCCTCTGTTCATGGCCTTCGCGGCCGGGGCCATGGTATTCGTTTCCGTGCATGAGTTGCTGCCGATGGCCATGAGGTCTCGCAAGACACACCTGTTTATCCTGGGTGCGGTTCTAAGCGTGTTCGTTTACGCGCTGCTGGCCGCGGTGGTTCCGGAGTAAGCACCCCGAGAACGCGAGTCAGATTCTTTCAATTTTTTCATGATGATCCGAGGACCAATCAATAGGAGGTATCACTCCCCGCGCAAGGGCGGATTCAAGAAAGCGCTCTACGTCGAACCTTCCCTGCGCATAGTCGTCCATCCAACCGTCCGGGACAGGAAACGCCTTGTACAGCCTGTCTCTCCAGGCTTCGAGCAGGAGGCGGGGACGTTTCATGAAGTCGGCAGCGCAGTAGACTTGCCTGCCTGCGGTCTGGGACCATACCATTACCCACAACTCTCCCCGATGCTGCGCTGAGCCTCGAGCGCGAGCACGAAATCGGGGACGCGTTGCAGACCGATCCAGAGCGTTTTCGGGCCTGGGAAGCCATCGTTTTTCCGGTTTA
>JAYEJW010000433.1:0-8871 GCA_034716535.1 Pseudomonadota bacterium | reverse complement strand
GGTGGGAAGCAGGGCCTCGGCCAGAATCGCCGCGGTCTGTTCGGCCCGGGTCTTGCCGCTGTGCAGGACCTGCTCGACGTGAACGCCGGCTTTGTCCAGGAAATCGGCGAGGCGCCGCATGTCTTCGCGGCCTCGCTCGTTCAAGGGGCGGTCGGGGTCGACGTCCTTGGGGACGGCCAGGCCGTGTTGGGTGAGATAAATGCGCATATCAGGTTCTGATCGTGGTGGTTTAGGTGGAGGAAAGGCGGGTCTCTTCGCGGCGGCCGCTGTCGTACAGGTTCATCTCCCAGCGGTCCTCGATGGTGTCGTGGCGCAGCAGGTAGATGCCGCTGTCGTCCCCGCGCAGCTTGAAGTAGCGGTGGCGGGGGTCGAGCCATCGGTCGATGATCTCAGTTACCGCCACCTCGCGCTGGCCGATATGCAGCCAGCGGGGCTCGGTGTCCGCACAATGACCAGCGTAGCATTCGACCCGGAGGAAGGGACTGTCTTCCGTACCGGCGTCTTTCTCTGCGGGCTCGCTCATCGTTTCTCCTCCAGGGAGATCAGCGGCTCGCTGATCCAGGTCCCTTTGCAGCGTGGGCACTTCCCCGGCTTGTGCAACTTGTGCTCGTCGAACCGGAAGCCGCACTTGCGGCAGTGCGCGGGCGTAATCGCGGGACACAACGGATCCTTGCGCAGGGAGCGGAACAGGTGCTGCAGGTCGTTTTCCAGATCCCGCGGCTTTTCGTCGAGCAGCAGGGCCAGCTCGTGCAGCGAGATGGGTCTTTCCCGGAGGATGTCGATCAGGTCCCTGCGGAACATGGCCCCTCCGTTCCCCGAGCCGGGCCGCTCGGATCGGACGGTCCCTGTCGCACCTGGACGTTAGCGGGACCACCGAGTGGGCCATCCACGCCGATCTCCACCGGCAGGAACAGCTGAATCACCTCTGCGTTGGTGAGCAGGTGTGCGGTGATCTGGCTGGTGCGCAGCTCGGAAGGTCCGTCGGCCATCGCCAGCGGCAACAGGAGCTGGTCGGCCAGCCAGGGATCGACGGCACCGTCACTGTGCAGGAAGGCCGCCAGCGCATCCACCGCCTCATCGGCCACATGCTCCGCGCGCTTGCCGCGGGCGCCGAGGGCGAAGCAGCAGGCTCGCCCGGGCTCGCACTCCGCCAGCAACAGAAGAACAGTGCCCCGGCTGGCTGCTGGCAGCTCTTCCCCGACGACCTCGGGCTCCATGTCGGGCAGCAGGTTTTGCAGCCGGCGCAAGGCCTGGCGGCGCTGGCGCTCGGCGATCTCCCGCGGCAGATTCCCCACCGCGGAAAGCCCGCGGATAGATCGAACGGGACCGCGCTTGGTCAGCTTGAGCGGTTCCGGGCGAACTCCGCCGGGGATCCGAGCCTGCAGCTCACCGCCGCCCTGGGGATAGAAGCCGGCCATGGTCATGGTCAGGTCGAAGGGGATGCCGATGCGAGCGAGGAATGGTCGCCACTGCCAGTCCAGGTAGTGGAAACAGGGGCTCCAGGGCACATGGGTGCCGCCGCGGATGGTGACGGCCGATCTGCCCGGTGCCAGCGTCAGTGGCAGCAGCAGGGTCTGCAGCACCAGCGAGGTGGCGCCGGCGGTGCCGATGTCGAAGAAGTAGTCGCCGGGCCGCACCGGGCGCGGCGCGAACTCGATTTCCTCGGAGCCCACCCGGTCGCCCCCGACTTCGGCGCCGGCCACCCGGGCCGCGGCCTGCACGGCCGCCAGGTGTTGGGGCCGCAGCCCGGGTCGGTCCCGGTTGGCGCGGATGCTCAAGAGGCGAAAGGGCTGTCCGGTCAGCAGGGACAGGCTGAGCGCGCTGCGCAGCACCTGCCCGCCGCCTTCGCCCATGGCGCCGTCGACTTCGATTGGCGTCGTCATCGTCGCCTCGCTCCCGAGCCAGAACCGCCGTTGTTTGCGTCTTTGCCCATGTGTTTGATTCTAGGCAATCAAGCCATTCGGCAATCTTGGCCCATGGTTCCGACAACGTCATTTACGGCCGCGGCCACGCGCTGCGCGACCTTCGCGGAGTCTAAGTGATAGACGAGCAGGCATCCAGGCGTGCGACCATCCTCGCACCAGCGCACCGCGAGCACCTGGAACCCCCATCGCGTGCATTCGTTCCGGGTCGCGAAGGCGCTCGCGTGCAGGGGTAAAGCGATCCCGCTCGATACTCGTTCGCCGACCATCGGCAGCCACATCAGCACGTTCGCGACACCCTTTGCCCCACGCTCTGCAAGGCGCCGCAGGGACTCCAGCGTCGGATAATCGGGCTTGCGGTCGCTGCGCACTCCGGGTGGGTCGATGAACAGGAGGTCCGGCCGCCAGCCGTTTCAGTCGGCGGGGGTTGCGGAACAGGTGAACACCGCCGTGTCGCGCAGATTTGCGCGGAGCCCGGCTACATACGCTTCAATGGTCTCGAACGCGCGGATCGCGTGGTCTCCGCGGTCGGCAAACACCCGCTTCGCCAGCTGGGTTGACCCTGGATAGAGCGCACTCGTCGCCGCGGTCCACTGCTGGCGCCAGAGCTCGATGTCGGGATTACCGCCCGTCCAGCGCGAAGCGAACCTGCCGATGCCCCGCCGCCAGGCTCCGTGTTGGCTCAGCTCACTCTCCCAACGTCCCGCGAAGGAATCGGCGTAGCGGAACATGCCGTGATACTCTGCGAGCAGTCCCTTGTGCGCAGCGATCAAGGCCGGATGCTTGATGACATCGCCCTCATTGTCGGCCTTCGTCTGGTGGTCGTACTGTTTCACGGTCTTGCCGGTTCGCCTCCGTTCGCGACACGTTCACTCCTGGGACGCCGTTGACCTAGGCTGTTCCTTCGCCGCTCGATCCGGATTCTCTCTTCGGTGGTTTGCCTGCTACCGATAGGAACGCATCTGTCCCACCAGCACACCCTGGATCTGAACATTGTCGGGTTCCAGCTCCATCGCCGCCATGGTGCTGTTCTCCGGGTAGAGAATCGTACGGCTCGGCTCCTGCAGAATACGCTTCAGCGTGACCTCTTCACCCCGGACTAGGGCGACCACGATCTCGCCGTTGCGGGCGGTCTCGCGTTGCTCGATGACCACGTAGTCACCGTCCAGGATACCTGCGTCACACATGGAGTCGCCCCGGACCTTGAGCACATAGCACGGCCGGTCCGTGCGCAATTGCGGCGGTACCTGGATGCATTCCGGCTGCGGCACGGCCTCGATCGGCATGCCGGCGGCGATGGCCCCGAGAAAGGGGAGGCCATCATCGGCGGGATCGTCCGGGATCAGCCGTATGCCCCGGTGCTGTCCGTCCATCGGTTCCACGAAGCCCGCGGTAACCAGGGCCTGCACGTGTTTGTGCAGCGAGCCCCGCGAGCTCAACCCGAGCATTGCGCAGAGCTCGTCCAGGGTAGGGGGGTGCTCGAACTCCTGCGCGTTGTCGCCCAGGAAATCCAGGATCTCTTTTTGGCGTCGTGTTAGTCGCATGGCCGTGATGTTTTCTGTTGGTTTTCTTATTGTATGCTACCCTTGCAGAGAACGAACAGAGAACGCATGCAGTCTCGCAGACATCGTCCAAAGGAGCCTCATCATGCAGACCGTCGCCTATCTGCTGCCGAAGCGCCGGCACACGATCTGGAACCCGGCGCTGGAATCGCTGGACCTGGCCGCCGAGACCGGCGTTGCGATTCCGCTCCTCGGCTATGTCACCGCAGGCCAGCCGGTTGACATCCCCGAAGAGCGGGAGACGGTCACGGTGCCGCGGCACATGGTGCGCAAGAACAGCTACGCCCTTCGGGTCCGCGGACACTCCATGATCGACGACCATATCCAGGCCGGCGACATCATCATCGTCGAGAAGCGCGAGACGGCGGAGAACGGCGAGTCGGTGGTCGCCATGATCAACGGCGAGCGCGTGACCCTGAAACGCTTCTACGTCGAGGCTGACGGGATTCGCCTGCAACCGGCCAATCCGGCGATGGAGCCCATCTATCTGCGCCACGAGGAGCTGCAGATCCTCGGCATCGTGGCCGGGGTCATACGTCAGGGCTGACGCACGAATCCAATTGCCCGTGGGTTGGTCGGCGAGGGCTCCGTCGATCCTGCTGCAGTTCGGCCGCTTGGACGCCAGGGCCTGGTCTTAAAGAGCGAGTCTGTCGAGCCACTTCGGCCAGCGGGGTTGCTCGATCTGGAGCCTGATTTTCCGTCCATGCAACGCGGTGCTGCGACTATCCGGGATCTCCTGGGCGTAGCGTCCCATTCCCGACAGGTAGTCGGGCAGCGTACTCAGTCCCCGCCGCATCTCGATGTCGTGGATCAGCCGGAAGAGCCAACTGGCGCCCCCGCCAAGGATAGCGAACAGTGCGGCGTCCTTCGCGAGGCGTCTCCCCTCCGACACATGCTCGGCGCATACGCGGTTACCCACGACGCTGAAACGCCAGGACTGCTGTCCCTCCACATCGGTGACGAGGTCCTTCGCCCGGTCTGGCACGGTACCTCCAAATCCGTAAAGGGCCGGATCCCGTGGATCACCCATAAGGACCACGGAGTCGAGCAGGCTGGCGTTTCCGGCCTTCGGGTCCGTCGCCCGTTCCACCGCGGCGGCGAAGCGCACATGCCCAAAGGGTGTTGTCAGGTCGTAGTGGTGGACCAACGTCTTGGCCGTCGGCGCACGCCAAGTGTAGACGCCCGTCTCGTCCCGCTCACCGCCTGCCCAGAGCTGGAGCCGCTCGATGCGCAGGCGCCCATCTGCCCACCAGCGTGCAAGTTTTGCCGGTTGCTCGTCGTCCCCCGGACGGAAGGCGTCGAATGCCGCGTCGAGCAAAGCCTCCGTCGGCACTTCCTCGCAGCGGAGCGAGAAGACGGTGACCAGCCGATGGTGGTTCGCCTTGCTCCGACAGCCTCTCCGGTACAGGTTTTCGACGATGCGCGCGAAGAGGTTCATGGCAGTACCTGCTTACCGGATCCGTGGGATCGTTGCGTGCCGACCATCCGCCGTTTGTCATTGCCGTTCCGACCGCAGCGCTGGTGTCAGCCGTCCGCCGCGCTGGCCAGGTCCGCAATCACGCCCGCGAGCCCGGCCACCACCCGCGCCGTACTCTCATAGTCGACCTTGTCGGGGGTGTCCCCCTTGGTGTGGTAGTGGGCATAACGGTAGAAGGCCGTGTCGGTGACCATGATCACGCGGTAGCCCGCCTGCCAGAAGGACCAGTGGTCCGACCAGCCCACGCCTGGAATTTGCTCGGGAACCGCCGCGCCCTCGGCGCGGAAGGACGCGTGTCGCCGAAAGGCGTCCAGGGCACTGCGCACGAGCTTTCGGGAGCTCAGGTTTCCGACAAAACCAATGAAGTTGACGGTATCCGGGTAGAACCAACGCAGCGGAAACGGATTCTGCTGACTGCCGGGCTCGTCGGAATAGTGACCGATGGTCTCCAGGGATAGCATGGCCTGGATGTCTTCGCCGCGCGCTCTTGCCCCGGAGCATGGACCAGGCTCCCCATCTCGGCCGTATAGGAAAAAGGCGGCTCCTCATTGACGAAGGCTACGAAGCGGACCGTGCGCGGAAGCTCCCACTCGGCGAGCAGGCGTGCCAGCTCCAGCAGGGCGGCCACACCGGACCCGTTGTCGTTGGCGCCCGGGCTGCCTAGCACTGAGTCATAGTGGGCGCCGACGAGGACGATCTCCTCGGGATTGGAGGTCCCGCGCTTCTCGGCGAAGATGTTGCGGACCGTCTGGCCGCGGCTCTCGAACGGCTCATTCGTGGGCCGATAACCCAGCTCGACAAAGGTCTGCTCGAGATAGTCCGCCGCAGACACAAGGGCCTGGTAGTGCCAGAGGTTCCGCTCACCGATGGTGCCCGCCAACATCGAAACGTGCGCGGAAACCCGGTCGCGGATCCTGTGCTGCTCCGCCCTGAGGCGCGGCAGGGGGCGGGAGTGAGTCTTGCGTGGCATGTGGAAACTGTAGATGAAACCCGCCAGGGACAGTGACGCGAGCACTGCAAACCAGATTGCAAGGCCGGCCCAGCCGCGCCGGCCCGTTGGCGTCTGATTGATGCGTGATGCGATCACAGGACAGTCCAGAGATACGCCTCCCGGCGGCACCGGGTGCTATACTTTTAACGGTGATTAACGGACGTAGTAAAAAGTAGCCATGGCAGACGCGAACCTACAATCGGTACTCCAGGCCCACGGTATCACGGCCTCGCCGCGCCAGCTCGCCGAGTATCTGGTCGAGTCCGTGGAGGCCATGGAGGAGGGCGCCCTGATCCCGGCGGCCCAGGAACTGTCCGAGTCCGAGCTCGAGGTGCTGCGCAGCGGCGGCTTCGACGTCGACGCCGGCCCCTCGCCTCGGGACGACCCCATCGCCCGGGCTTCCGCCGCCTATTCGGCCCTGATGGAGACGGCGCTGACCATCAAGGCGGTCGCAACCGCCCTTGGCCGCAACGAGAGCCGCGTCCGCCAGCGCCTGCTCCAGCGCTCCCTCTACGGCATCCGCCGCAGGCGTAACTGGCTGCTACCGCTGTTTCAATTCCAAGTAGAGGATCGCAAGGGGACGCGCACGGTCCAGGGCGTCGTCCCGGCAATCGAGCAGGTTTTCCCGGCCCTGAGCCCGGAGCTGCACCCGGTCTCCGTTTGGCGCTGGTTCACCTCGCCGAGCACCGAGCTGGTGGACGATACGGCGCCGGATAAGGGCATCAGCCCGCGGGACTGGCTGCTCGCGGGCCGCGACCCCAAGCCGGTGGCCGATCTGGCAAGGGACCTCTGAGGTCTTGCCCAAGTTTCCAAACTCGCCGCCACCAGAGGCCCTGGCGGATATCAAACCGGAGATTAAGCGCCTAACAGCAGGAGCGCGGGTTTGGCGAATCTATTTTCGGGGGCGGGCCCCATCCGGGGCGATGGAACCAGATGCGGACCGTCGGTCCGACCACGGCGCGCTTCGACCATCAGCCCCCGGATGTCGCCGGCAACTCCAAGGGGCAGACGCGGGCCATCCAGTACCTCGCTCTGGACGGCATTACCCCGCTGGCCAAGGTGTTCCAGGACACACGGGTCATCGACCGCGCGGCGCGCTCGCCCTGGCTGGTGGCCTATGAGCTCGCCGCAGAGCTTACGCTGCTCGACCTCACCGGGACCTACCCGACCCGCGCCGGTGCCTCCATGCTCATCAACTGTGGCTCCAGACCGCGGGCGCGTGCCTGGTCCCGAGTATTCTACGAGGCCTACCCGCAGATCCATGGCCTCTACTATGCCTCATGCATGCAGGAAAACAGTCCCAGCCTCGCCCTTTACGAGCGGGCGGCGGGGGCGATTCCGGCGCAGCCGTCCTTCCATCGCGCGTTGTCCGACCAGGCCTTGCGCTTGACCCTGCGCAACGCGGCCGTGAAGCTCAACTACTTCCTGCTCTGAGATCGCATATGGAGTTACAACTGTTTCAGTATCGGAGCCGCGCTTGACGCATGCTGGGATTTTGACGGGATTAGTCCTGCATTGTTAGGCTCTGTCCTGCGGGGAGATGCAACGGACGCCCCGTAACTTGTTGAAAATACTATGGTAGAGGATGCAGAATCTGGCTCATAACCCGAAGGTCGTAGCTTCAAATCCTGCCCCCGCTACCAAATAAAACAAGGGCTTACGGTGAATCACCGCAAGCCCTTTTCTTTTTTTCGCCGATCGTGTAAGCGCTGGTGTAAGCAAATTTCGGCGGAAGCCGCTCCCCCTTCGCCTGACCGGCTTTTCTCCGCAGTTCCAAACTCTGCAATGCTTAGTGTGCCTGGATTCCGAGTGAAACCATCCCACGCTCGCCAAGACAGTTGCTAAGCGCATCCAGAATCGCATAGGGTTCCCGCATGATGGGCCCCTCCGGGAGCTAGGAATCCCTCGGACCTGCCGTCGGCACGGACAAACTAGAACAGCCGGTGGCGGGAATCCGGGCGGCAACGCGACCGGCCGCTCGTTATCAGAGGCTGGATTGCGCTAGTGTTAGAGGTTAAGGTCTCGCACGAAAAAGCGCCCCGTCAGCAAAATAAGTGAACAAGGAACGCAGGGAGCAGCCTAGGAGATGGCAAGAACAGACAACCCCATGCTGAACAACCCGTACGAAGCTCCGATTCGGCACTACGCCACGGATACGGACGGGAACCTCGACTACACGCGGCGCATCACTGGGCGGCGGCCGTTCGTCCCGGAAACCCCATCATTCCCGTCGGCCAAACGCCGCAATCCGGGATGTTCGACATCACCGAACTGGACTCGGAATACCGCAACCACATCGTCAACCTGACCCGGAAAGAAGTCGGCGCTTGGCGGGCGGCGGGCTATCCGAACGTCACCAGTCGTGTTACCCGCCTGCTTCTCGATTACTGGTTCCGGAATCCCGACCGGGAAGACTTCCAGAGGCTCTTTTTCGCCCAGCGCGAAGCGGTCGAGACCGCTACTACCTGAGCGGCTCCGGCTACCCGGCCTACAGCCTGTTCCCCTGGATCGTCTCGGACTTCGGACTGGTCGAGGCCATCGAATCCGGCCTGGTCAAGATCCCCTTCCTGCCGGTGGACGATACCTCCCAAGAGCTGAGTGAGGCGGTCCTCCGCGACATATATGGACGCGTCAAGGACGGTCTGCCCCGCAAGGGCCAGAAGAAGCGCAGCAAGGACGACCCGGATACCATCACGGCCCCGCCTCAGCTCCCGCCCCTGGTCAAACAGGCCATCAACCAGTTCTACGACCACTACGACAAGTACCAGTCCGGCGACCGCGAGCAGGGGGGAACGAATCGCGATCTGCTTACGGAACCGCCGGTCTTCATCCTCGTCTGCAACAACACCAGCGTCTCCCGCGAGGTGCACAAGGAGATCGCCGGCTACGAGTACGACAGGCAGGACGGTGAGCGCGTTA
>JAYEJW010000432.1:0-61477 GCA_034716535.1 Pseudomonadota bacterium | reverse complement strand
ACCGGGCAAGGTGCTGGGGGAGGTCGAGAACGGTACCGGGACCCTGCAGAACTGTCTGGTGCCTCCGGACTTGCCCGAAGCGGAGGTAGTGGAGATTGCCGATGCCGGCCAGTATCGCGAGGACGAGGTCGTCTGCCGCGTGCGAAGCGACTCCGGGGAGATCCGGGATCTGGCCATGAGCCATCGCTGGCCGGTGCGTATTCCGCGGCCGGTGTCGAAGCGCCTTCCCGCGAACGAGCCCATGCTGACCGGACAACGGATCCTGGATTGCCTGTTCCCTGTCGCGCGGGGCGGTACCGCCTCGGTCCCCGGGGGATTCGGCACCGGCAAGACAGTGTTGCTTGAGACGGTTGCCAAGTGGTGCAACGCGGATGTGATCGTCTACGTGGGCTGCGGCGAGCGCGGCAACGAGCTGGCGGGCTTGCTGGAGGAGTTTACGGAGCTGGAGGATCCACGCAGCGGCCGACGGCTGCTGGAGCGCACAGTGGTCATCGCCAATACCTCGAACATGCCCGTGTCCGCCCGCGAGGCCAGCATCTACACGGGAATCACGGTTGCGGAGTACTTCAGGGACCAGGGACTGAACGTGACCCTGATGGCGGACTCCACCAGCCGCTGGGCCGAGGCCCTGCGGGAGGTCTCCGGGCGCTTGGGCGAGCTTCCCGGCGAGAGCGGTTATCCGGCATACCTCAGCAGCCGCCTGGCGGACTTCTACGAGCGTGCGGCGAAGGTGCACACCCTCGGTGGCGGCACCGGGTCGGTGACCGTGCTGGGGGCGGTGAGTCCGCCCTCCGGCGACTTCTCCGAGCCGGTGACCATGCATACCAGACGATACGTGGGTTGTCTGTGGGCGCTCGACGTGCTCCGGGCCCAGGCCCGCTTCTATCCGGCGATTCACCCGCTTCAGTCCTACAGCGTCGTCGCCAAGGGCATGGCCCGCTGGTGGCACGACCAGGGGTGCACGCGTTGGGAGGAGCTGCGCAGACGCTTCCTCACCTTGCTTGAAGAGGAGGCGCGCCTCGAGCGAATGGCCCGTATCATCGGCCGCGACGCCATGCCGGAGCGCCAGCGCCTTATCCTGCTCTGTGCCCAGCTGGTGAACCAGGCATTCCTGCGCCAGTCCGCCTTCTCCGAGATCGACCGTTACGCCACCCCTGCCCGTCAGGCGGTGATGATGCGGCTCATCGGGAGCTTCATCGAAGGAACGGAAAAA
Source organism: Pseudomonadota bacterium (assembly GCA_034716535.1). GTDB lineage: Bacteria > Pseudomonadota > Gammaproteobacteria > Chromatiales > Chromatiaceae > JAYEJW01. The sequence continues at coordinate 60,264 of JAYEJW010000432.1, read as the reverse complement.
CTGCTGGGGGCGGGAATTGCGCCGGAGGAGATCGCCCGCAGCAAGGTTTTTCGCAGCCTTATGCGCATGGGCGAAGAGATTCCCGAAGGGGACTGGGATCGCTTCGCGGAGCTTGATCAGGAGCTCAGCGTCACGCTGCGCAATCTGATGAGTGCGGGTCAGGACGCCGGGAAAGCGGAATCTGCGCCTGCGAGCAGCGAGATCGGCGAGGGCTGAAGCGAGAGACGAGGATATCGATGTACGCCAGACTGACTGGGGAGGATATCGCCAATCGGGTCGAGGGGCCGCTGCTGTTCCTGCGCCGTACCGTTGACGTGGGGCTCAACGAGGCGGTGGAGGTTGAAGGAGCGGACGGCCAGGTGCGACTGGGGCGCATCGCCGCCCTCGACGAGGCATCGGTCACGGTCGAGGTGCTCGACGACACTGCGGGTCTCGCCCTGGAAGGAACCAAGATCCGTTTCTTCGGTGAGCCGCTACGCTTTCACGTGGGGCCGGGCCTGCTGGGGCGCGTCTTCAACGGGGTCGGCCGGCCCCTGGATGGCGGGCCTCCACTCGCCGCGGAGCGTGCCTTGCGCGTGGAAGGGCTGCCGCTCAAGCCATCCGCCCGCGAGGCCCCCAGCGAGTTTTTGGAGAGCGGCTTCACGGCTGTCGACCTGATGAACAGCCTGGTGCGCGGTCAGAAGCTGCCGCTTTTCTCCGGCGGCGGTCTTCCCCATGACCGCATTGCCGTAGACATCGCCTGCAACGCGCGGCTGCCCGGAGGAGAGGGCGAGGACGACTTCGCCATTGTCTTTGCCGGTATCGGCATCCCTCACGAGAGTGCCGAGTTCTTCCGGGAGGAGATGGAAAAGAGCGGGGCGCTGGCGCGCACGGTGTTGTTCCTCAACCTCGCCAGCGACTCCAGCGCCCAGCGCCTGCTCACCCCCCGCTTTGCCCTGACCGCCGCCGAGTACATGGCGTTCACCGAGGGCAAGCATGTGCTGGTGATCCTCACCGATATCACCAACTACTGTGAGGCCCTGCGCGAGGTCTCCGCCAGCCGCGGCGAGATCCCGAGCCGCAAAGGCTACCCGGGCTACATGTACTCGGATCTGGCGACCATCTTCGAGCGGGCCGGGCGCGTCCGCGGCCTGGAGGGCTCTGTTACCCAGGTGCCCATCCTCACCATGCCCTCGGACGACATCACCCACCCGATTCCCGATTTGACCGGATACATCACGGAGGGGCAGATCGTCTTGGACCGCGACCTCAACCGGCGCGACCTCTACCCCCCCATCCGGGTGCTGCCGAGTCTTTCCAGGCTCATGAAGGACGGCACGGGGGAAGGAATGACCCACGCCGACCACCCGGCCCTTGCGGCGCAGCTCTATGCTGCCTACGCCCAGGCTCAGCAGACACGCATCCTGGCCAGTGTGGTGGGGGAGGAGGGGCTCTCGGAGGTGGATCGCAACTATCTGGGTTTTGGGAAGGTTTTCGAGCGTGAAGTGATCAGTCATGGGAAGCGCCGCAGCCTGGAGGAGAGCATGGAGGCGGGCTGGAAGGCCCTGCGGGCCCTGCCCAGGACCGAGCTGCACCGCTTGAGCGACGACCAGATTCGCGCCCATCTGGAGGACTGAGATGCCTGAGCGCGAAGTCACGCCCACCCATAGCGCCTTCCTGGAGCTGAAGGAAGAACGGGTCGGCATGCAGGAGGGCTACAGCTTTTTGGACGAGAAGCGGCTTATCCTCGCCTCGGAGATCCTGACGGAGCTTCAGCGCTACGAAACGGATATGGCCAGCTTCCGGGCGGCCTACGCGGAGGCCGCACGGGCATTGCAGGCCGCCGTGGCCCGCCATGGTCTCGAGGGGCTCGAGCTCTATCCTGCGGCACCTGCGCTCGGGGGACAGATGCTGCTTGCGCCCCGCTCCGTCATCGGTGTGATCGTGCATGAGATCTCCTGCCAGGTCGGGGAACAGGAGCCACCGCCCCCTGCCGTGGAGTCCAGCCCCGAGGCCGAGCACTGCCGAGCGGCATTTCGCGTCCTGGTTCCCACCGCCGCCCGCCTCGCCGCCCTGGCGGGAAACCTGGAGCGCCTGCGTTTGGAGTACACGCGCACCGCGCGCCGCGCCCGAGCCCTGGAAGACGTCCTGCTGCCTGAAATCGACGAGACGCTCAAGGCGATCGACACGGCGCTCGAAGAGCTGGAGCGTGAGGAAGCGATCCGGGTCAGGCAGGTGAATACGCAAGCCTGAGGTGCCGCTCAGTTGTTCGGGGGCTTGGACGGTGCAGGGACGTACGCGGGTGCTCGACGAATGCACGCCGTTGAAATCGGGAGCGGTGCAGGATCCAGGTTCTCTGAAAGTCAGGTCATGCGAATGCGCCGGCCGGTCGCTGTTTGATGATGCGCAAATTTGTATAAAGACCTGAAGAACGACCGGGTTGTATTGGATGCTCGCGGATTGTTCTTTTCCCGTTCATGGTCTAAAAGGTTAACAGGACGGCTTTTCCAGCCGCTAACCACCGACAGACGAGCGAGAGGACAAAGACATGTACTCCGGCGACATCGTGATCCATATCGACGAGACCCTAGATGAGCAGCGCATCCACGATCTGGAACGTGCTCTGGGTGACGAGCCCGGCGTCGTCAGCGCCTGCGTACACGAGAAGCGGCGTCACCTGATGCTCGTCGACTTCGATGCGGAAGAGGTGCAACCCAGCAACATCGTTCAATCGGTCCGGAACCGCGGGCTGCATGCCGAAATGATCGGTTTCTAGTGTCGTCTCGACGACGCGGATAGAAACGGCCCCGCGGAGGGCCGTTTTTTGTTCCGGAGACCTGTTTCCTGCAGATGAAAGCGTATTTATTTCCCTTGATTGTGCGGGGACGCAAGGAAGCTCCCTTCACTCTGCTTTTTTGGGGTCCGCCGCGCCGCTATACTGCCCCTCATCGACCGCTAAGTGGCACGAGTGATGGAAGAGCAGGCCCCAAAAACAAAACGCCGACGCGGTATCTACCTGTTGCCGAACCTTTTCACCACAGCGGCCCTGTTCGCCGGGTTCTACGCTGTGCTTTCGGCCATGCAGGGGCGTTTCGAGCCCGCGGCCATCGCCATCTTCGCCGCCATGGTGCTAGACGGGCTCGACGGGCGAGTGGCCCGCCTGACCCACACGCAGAGCGACTTCGGAGCGGAGTACGACAGCCTGTCGGACATGGTTGCCTTCGGCGTCGCCCCGGCGCTGGTCGCCTACGAGTGGGCACTGGGCGATCTCGGCAAGGTCGGTTGGTTGGCCGCCTTCGTTTATACGGCGGCCGCGGCCCTGAGGCTGGCCCGCTTCAATACGCAGATCGGCGTTGCGGACAAGCGCTACTTTCAGGGGCTGCCGAGCCCGTCGGCGGCGGCGATCATTGCGGCGGGGGTCTGGATCGGGGCGGATCATTCCATCGACGGGGCGGATGTGAGCTGGCTGGCGGCATTCATCACCGCCCTCGTCGGGTTGCTCATGGTGAGCAACTTCCGCTTCCACAGCTTCAAAGAGATCGACGTGCGCGGCCGGGTCTCCTTTATCGCCGCCGTGGTGTTGATGCTCGGCTTCGCTGTCGTGTTCCTGCATCCGCCCATCGTTCTGTTCGCCGGCTTCTTGAGCTACGCAATCTCCGGGCCGGTCCTGACTCTCGCTCGGCGCCGTCAGCACAGGGCGAGCCGGAGGAGGGAGCAGTGATCTCGTTTCGTTTGTCCGCTTTCCCCAGAGGACGACGGGTAGGGCGTGCACCTGTTCGAAAGCGCCTCTTGAGGCTGTTTCGCGCGTCGTCCGGGTCACTCTGGGGGGCAAGGCATGGGCGCACCCGCTCGCGCCCGATTGTAATCTGAGAACGACGTCTCGGAACTATGGTAGTCTGAACAGATTTTCGCAGTCCTTCACCGCGTGTCGAGAGCTATCCAACGAAGATGAGTAAGAAACTTGTCCAACGACTGACGATCATCCTGTTGCCGCTGATTACGGCCCAGCCGGCCCTGGCCCAGTCGCCGGGTATGCCCGGTACCTTTCCGCCGCCGCCCGACGAACAACAGAATTGGGTCGTGGTGGATCGGAGGGCGGCCGGCGATACGGCAACCGTCGGCGGCACGGTGGTGCCCGTGGAGGAGATCACCTTCACCGCCCAGATGCCCGGCAGTGTCGAGTTGATCGCGGGCGCCGAGGGCGACTTCTTCAAGCAGGGCACCGTGCTTGCCGCCTTGGACGAGTCCCAGCTCAAGGCCAAGCGTCAGGCGGCCATCGCCCAGATCCGCAACGCGGAGGCTGCCCACCGTAATGCGGGGGTCCAGTATTACCGCGAGCGGGAGAACCCCACGCCGCTGCAGAGCGGGAACATGATGAGCCAGATGATGCCCATGCCCTTCATGGGCAGCGAAGGCGATGACGACGTCCATCGGGGCGCCACCCTGCACCAGTACCGAACCCAGATCGAGCAGGCGCGGGGCTCCATCGCGACGGCCCGTTCCGGGCTGCAGGAAATCGACGCCAAGCTGAAGGACACCAAAAGCATCGCCCCCTTTGACGGATACATCACTCAGAAGCATGTCAACAAGGGGGATACGGTGCAGCCGGGACAGCCGCTGCTCAGCTTCGCCAACATGAGCCGACTGCAGATCCAGACGGACGTGCCCGCCCGACTCTCGGCGCCGCTCGCTCTGGGCTTCACCACCCAGGTGCGGCTGGACGACCAGAATCAGACGATAGTGAGGGCCCGTGTGGCCCAGATCTTCCCGATGGCGGACCCCACGCGCCACACGGTGCGGGTCAAGTTCGACCTGGAGCCGGGGACGCAGGCCAAGGCGGGCTTGTATGCGGAGGTCTTGATTCCCCAGCCGGGCCAGGAGCGGGGAGCGATGCCGATGATCCCGATGTCCGCCGTGGTCTTCCGTGGCGGCCTGCCGATGGTCTATGTGCTGGACGCCCAGAACCAGTCGCGTCTGCACCTGCTGCGGCTCGGAGAGCAGTTCGGCGATCAGGTCACGGTTCTCACCGGTCTGCAGGGCGGGGAGCGCATCCTGGCCAATCCGTAGTCTGGTACCTGAGGGCGGGGTTGCGCGCGGCGGCCCCGGCTCCCCGGGGCCATCGTTCACCGCATCGCACAGTCGGGAACGGTGCCACCACCGCTTGGATCAGCGACGTGCCCGCGCAGAGCGCGCCGCGCGCCGGTAACCTTAGGTGCGGGCTGCTCGAACAGATGCCGACATAACAACAGGCGATCCACCCATGTCCGAAGAAACACGACAAGACACCGATACCACCGACCATCAGGGTGGGCTCGGACTCGCCGGGCTGACCGCCAAGGCGTTCATCCATTCTCCCCTGTCGCCCCTACTGTTCCTGGCCATGCTGGGCATGGGGCTGCTCGGCTTGATCGTCACGCCGCGCCAGGAAGACCCGCAGATCTCGGTGCCCATGATCGACGTCTTCGTCCAATACCCGGGTGCCTCCACAGAGCAGGTCGTGAGTCTGGCGGTCGAGCCGCTGGAGCGGCTGCTCAGCGAGATCCCCGGCGTCAAGCACGTCTACTCTGCCGCCGAGCGCGGGCAGGGAATGATCACTGTGCGCTTCAAGGTCGGGGAACAGATGGGACCGTCGCTGGTCAAGGTGCACGATAAGCTGCAGGCCAATCAGATGGTTCTGCCGCCGGGCGCCATGCAACCCATGGTGAGACCCAAGGGCATCGACGACGTGCCCGCGGTGACCCTGACCCTGTGGTCGGACATCATCGACGACGCCGCCCTGAGGTCGCTTGGGGTCAAGCTGCTGCAGAGCCTGGCGCAGATCCCGGATACGGGGCAGGGCTTCGTGGTGGGCGGGCGCGCGGAGCAGATCAGGGTGGAGGTGGTCCCCCAGCGCCTGTCCGGGTTCGGCGTGACCCTGGACGCGATTTCCCAGACCATCCAGACCGCCAACGCGGAGCGGCGTACCGGCAGCATCGAAGCGGCCGAGGGGCACTACACGGTCTACACCGGCTCCTTCCTCCAAACCGCCTCCGACGTGGAGCGCCTGATGGTCGGCACCCACGCCGGCTCGCCGGTCTACGTGCGGGACGTGGCCAAGGTCACGCTGGAGCCCGAGGAGTACAGCAAGCAGGTCAACTACTATACGGGTCCGAGCTACCCTGGTGATGTGTCGGCGGATGGTATGCCGGCGGTAACCATCGCGATCGCCAAGAAGGAGGGCAGCAACGGCGTAACCGTCGCCAATGCCATCCTGGACAAGGTAGAGCATCTCAAAGGGCAGCTCATACCGGACAACGTCCACGTAGAGGTCACTCGAAACTACGGCGAGACCGCCAATGACAAGGTCAACGAGCTCATCTTCAAGCTCTTCGTCGCCACCGGCGCCGTCACCCTCCTGGTGCTGCTGGCTCTGGGGCTCAAGCCCGCCATCGTGGTGACCCTGGTCATTCCCGTGGTGCTGTTGATGACGGTGTTCTCCGCATGGCTCATGGGCTACACCATCGACCGCGTGAGCCTGTTTGCCCTGATCTTCGCCATCGGCATCCTGGTGGACGACGCCATCGTGGTGGTAGAGAACATCTACCGCCGCTGGCTCATCAGGGGGGAGACGGATACCGATACGGCCGTCGAAGCCGTCGCGGAGGTCGGAAACCCGACCATCATTGCTACCTTCACGGTGGTGGCGGCCCTTCTCCCCATGGGCTTCGTCTCCGGCCTCATGGGGCCCTACATGCAGCCGATCCCCGCCCTGGGCTCCACCGCGATGATCTTCTCGCTGTTTGCCGCTTTCGCCTTCACTCCCTGGCTGGCCATGCGCATCAAACCGAGCATGAAGTTCCTCGAGAAGGCGGAGCACAGGGAGCACAAGACTGCCCAAGCGCTGGACGGCCTGTTCCGGCGCCTGCTGCTGCCGCTGATCGAGAAGAAGACCCTGGGTTACCTGTTTCTGTTCGGACTGATCGGGGCCTTCTTTCTTTCCTGCTTCCTGTTCTACCTGCGGGCGGTGCCCTTCAAGATGCTGCCCTTCGACAACAAGCCCGAGGTCAGCGTGGTGCTCGACATGCCGGAGGGCACCGCGCTCGGCCGCACCATCAACACGACCCGAATGCTGGCGGAGAAGGTGCGGGAGATTCCGCAGGTGGTAGCGATCCAGACCTACGCCGGCACCGCCAAGCCCTTCGATTTCAACGGCATGGTCCGCCACTACTATCTTCGCAGCAAGCCCTGGCAGGGGGAGGTCCAGGTACAGCTCACGCACAAGAAGAAGCGCGACCGCACCAGCCACGAGATCGCTGTGGAGGTCCGTGAAAAGCTAACCCCCATCGCCCGGGAGGCGGGCGCGCGGATTACCGTCGTGGAGATGCCGCCGGGACCGCCGGTGCTTCAGTCCGTCGTCGCCGAGATCTACGGTCCGGACGCGGAGACCCGGCGCCAGGTGGCGGCTGACATGACCGAGATGTTCGAAGAGGTGGACAGCCTCGCCGACGTGGACAACTACATGCAACAGCCCCACAAGGTGCTGCGCTTCGATGTGGATGCGGAGAAGGCCGTCCGCCTGGGGATATCCGTGGACACGGTGATCCGGAACCTGGACATGGCCATGGGCGGATTCAAGGTGGGTGACGTCAAGCGTGGCAGCCTGCTGGAGCCCACCTTTATCCTGCTCGAAGTGCCCCTTGCGGTGCGCGCCCAGACTAGCCGTCTCGCGGACCTGCCTATCCCTGCGATGGACGGCCGCACCGTGCCGTTGGCCGAGCTGGGTCGATTCGTCGAGGTTCCCCAGGACCCGATCGTCTACCACAAGGACCTGCGGCCGCAGGAATACGTGGTCGCCGACGCCGTTGGCCGCCTTGGCGCGCCGCTCTATCCCATGCTCGCAATGGAAGAGAAACTCAAGGAGTACACCACGCCGGACGGGGAGGTCATCTCGGGCACCATGTTCACCGGACCTCCGCCGGACAATGGCAAGTCCGGTTTCGAGTGGGGCGGCGAGTGGACCGTCACCTACGAGACCTTCCGCGATATGGGGCTGGCTTTCGGTGTGGCCTTGATATTGATCTATATGCTGGTCGTGGGAGAGTTCGGCAACTTCGTCACCCCGGGTGTCATCATGGCGCCCATCCCGTTGACCCTGCTTGGCATCGTTCCCGGCCACTGGTTGATGGGGGCGGATTTCACCGCGACCTCCATGATCGGCTTCATCGCACTCGCGGGCATCATCGTGCGTAACTCCATCCTGTTGGTGGACTTTTCCATCGAGGAAGTGGAGAAGGGCGCGGATGTCAAAGAGGCAGTGATCAGCGCCTGCAAGGCGCGTACCCGGCCCATCCTCATCACCGCGTTCGCCCTGGTCGCGGGCGCCAGCGTTATCCTCACCGACCCGATCTTTCAAGGCATGGCCATCTCCCTGCTGTTTGGGGTCATGATCTCCACCCTTCTTACCCTCATGGTCATTCCGCTCGGGTGCGTGAGCGCAGGCAAGTATTTGGTCAGGCAGTAGTATCCCCCCAGTTCTCCGTCGATCTGCAGGCTTCTTGGTCGCTGCTTGCGCCGGGGGTCCCCTTCGGGGGGCGTGGCCTCTTGCGGGTTATGCTGTTGCTTTCATCCTGTCGGAGGGCAACCTTACGGTGCGCGGGGCGAGGACCGACCGCGAAAAAGGTTGTTTGCTTGGCGTTTACATAGACATTTCTATATATTACAGCGCATTAAGGTAACATTGTTAAGCGTTCTCTTAGCTTGTGGTTTCTGTGGCTCCCTGGCTGGGTGCGTCAATTCAGGACTGGGCCAAGAAGAGTGTAGTCGCGTCTTTTCCGGATTGTGAATTGGCGCACGGATTTGTTGGCAATCTTCAGGTATTGAATAAAGTTAAGCTCCCGAATTTTGGGGGGATAGTCATAGGCCCTTAAGGTCGGAGTTGTTCCCTTGAGCCTGACAGCTGGTATGTGGCCGCCTCAGTCGCGAGAAAGGCTCATCTGGACAAGCGGCGGGCATAGCGAGACCCGAAGATCGGTCTCTGTATTCGGGGGAAGGAAGCTGTCACTCGTCCGGTACACATAATGAGAACGGATGAGAGGTTGGGGTAGCGTGCGTCCTTTTCCCATTTTGATCCATCTGGGGAGGCCGTTTGCATGCCTGAGCGATGAGGGCAGGCTGGCCGCTTCTCCGTTCAAGGGGGATGGATGCTAGTGGTAGTGAGTAAGAACGCTAGAGTGGCAGACGAGCGTCACTCGATACTGGTAGTTGACGATCAGTCGGTCAACCGCTTGTTGTTCGGCCAACAGCTGGGGAACGAGGGGTATCGGGTGCTCGCAGCAGGCAGCGGCGAGGAAGCCCTGCGAATCGTCAAGGAAGAAGAGATCGACGTCGTTCTGCTCGACGTGCTAATGGATGGAATGAATGGATACGAGGTCTGCCGAAGGATCAAAGCAGATCATAGTACCATGTTCGTTCCTGTGATCATGATCACCGTGCTCAAGGAACGGGATGATCGCATCCGAGCGATCGAGTCCGGGGCCGATGAATTTCTGTCGAAGCCCGTGCATAGCGAGGAACTGATCGCTCGCGTAAGGTCACTGGTCCGTCTCAGAAACGCCCGGCTGGAGCTGGAGGCGGCGAAGCAGGAACAGATTCGGGGTGTATTCAAGCGATATCTCTGCCCGAAGGTCGTCGACGATATCATGAGTGCGCCGGTGTCCGAAACTCGGACGCTACTCGAGAGGACCCAGCGTCGAAGCGCGGTCGTGCTTTTCAGCGATCTTCGCGGTTTCACGGCGATGACCGAGCGCCTCCCCGCGGAGGAAGTCGTCAAGCACTTGAACGACTATTTTTCGGCAATGACGAGGGCTGCCCATGACTACGAGGGCACTATATTCAATATGGCTGGTGACAGCCTTCTCGTTGCGTTCGGCGTGCCATTCGAGCAGACGGTGGTCGCGGATCGCGCCTTGGATGCGGCGCTACGAATGCAAAAAAATTTCTTGCCGATAGCAAAAAAGTTGAAGGCGACATTCAACGTGGATGTCGGATTGGGGATCAGCATCAATCGGGGCGAGGTGGTGTTCGGGAATGTGGGCTCCGAGGGCTACATGAACTACACGATCATTGGCGACACGGTAAACGTCGCCTCCCGTTTGGTAAGTATGGCGCTGCCCGGGCAGATTGCGTTGACGGATTCCGTTGTACGAAAGCTGTCTGCGGCGAGAACGGCGTATTGTTCGGCGATGTCGGCTCCCGTAAACGTTAAAGGACGAACCTCGGCGATCAGCGTTTACATTTGCGACAGTAAACAGTTGGGTGAGCCCGAGAAGGCGCGCTCTGCATGATTGAAGAATGAAGCCTGAATCGGAGTATTAGACGTTGCCGATGATCAATGAGCTTTTTGGATCACATCCGCGCCTGTAACAGCTGGCAACCCACGGACTTCATTCAGTTCGTCGTAGACGGCGAGCGCGTGGGTATGGTTCGGTCAGGGTTCGCGAAACATCTGCGGCAATGGCCGCATCTGTTTCGCGTCGAGCTGCAGAAGATCCTCTGGCGCTCCCCGCTCACAGGTTTCGTTGAGCGCAGCACCGCGCTGCAGGAGGTGTTGGAGGCTCTGAAAGAGCAGGGTGTCGTCAGTCATCTCCACGGGGAGAGGTACCCCGTTACTGCGGGAAACCGGGACCAAGCCAAGTTCGTCATCGACCGTGCCTGTGCGCCCCACTTCGGTGTGCGTGCCTTCGGCCAGCACCTGAACGGTTTCGTACGCGACGGCGAGGGGCTGAAGATGTGGATTGGGCGCCGTTCGCCGGATCGTCGCGTCTATCCGTCGCACCTTGACAACTTGGTGGCGGGGGGGCTCCCCTGGGGTATCACCCTTGCTGAAAACCTGCGTAAGGAGTGCCGGGAGGAAGCGAGTATCGCGGAAGGGCTTGCGGATCGGGCGGTACCTGTTGGCGCCGTCACCTATTGCCGTGACTCCGACCGGGGACTGAAGCCCGACATCATGTATTGCTACGATCTGGAGATTCCGCGGGACTTCGTACCACGCTGTACGGACGGGGAGGTGGAGAGCTTCTACCTGTGGCCGGTAGAGCGGGTGCTGGAGACAGTGCGCGACACCGACGAGTTCAAACTCAACTGCAACCTGGTGATCATCGACTTTCTGGTGCGCCACGGCTACATCTCCCAGGAAACCCCGGACTACCTCGACATTCTTCAAGGGTTGCGTTCTCCGCTGCCTTGACGCCCCCTCTTTAGGCGGCGCATCTCGTACCCACATAGAGCCTATCGGCTGTCCGAATGGCGGCCTTCTCGAAGAGCGTAGCCCATGCGTCCAAGCCCGATTGAGCGTCCCGAGACCGTATCCGTCCGCGTGGGTGGTGTCGTCGTCGGGGGCCATGCCCCCGTCGTGGTCCAGTCCATGACCAATACCGATACCGCCGACGTGGCAGAGACCAGTGCCCAGGTGGCGGAGCTGGCACGGGCCGGTTCCGAGCTTGTGCGGATTACGGTCAACAACGAGTCCGCGGCCCGTGCGGTGCCCGCTGTCCGCGAGGCCCTGGATCGCCAGGGGCTGGACGTGCCCCTGATCGGCGACTTCCACTTCAACGGCCACCGCTTGCTCACCGACTATCCGGCGTGCGCCCAAGCCCTCGCCAAGTACCGCATCAACCCCGGAAATGTGGGGCGTGGCGAGAAACGGGACGTCCAGTTCGCCACCATGATCGAGATCGCCTGCCGCTATGACCGGCCGGTGCGTATCGGCGTCAACTGGGGCAGCCTGGATCCGGAGCTGATCGCCCGACTCATGGATGAGAACGCCAGGGCCGCGGAGCCCCGGGACGCGGAAGATGTCATGCGCGAGGCCATGGTTCGCTCGGCGCTGGAGAGCGCCAAGCGGGCGGAGGAGTTGGGACTCGGGCGCGATCACATCCTGCTCTCCTGCAAGATGAGCGGCGTGCAGGATCTGATCACTGTCTACCGCATGCTTGCCGCCCGCTGTGACTACGCGCTCCACTTGGGGCTGACCGAGGCCGGCATGGGGTCGAAGGGGATTGTTGCCTCCACCGCGGCGTTGGCGGTTCTGCTTCAGGAAGGAATCGGCGACACCATCCGCATCTCCTTGACACCCGAGCCGGGCGAATCGCGCACACGTGAGGTGATCGTAGCCCAGGAGATTCTCCAGACCATGGGGCTTCGCTCTTTCACTCCGATGGTGGCCGCCTGTCCCGGGTGTGGCCGGACCACGAGCACGTACTTTCAGCAACTGGCGAAGGACATCCTAGGTCACCTCAGGGAGCACATGCCCGCCTGGCGCAACCAGTTTCCCGGGGTTGAGACCATGAAGGTGGCGGTCATGGGCTGCGTGGTCAATGGTCCGGGAGAGAGCAAGCACGCCAATATCGGGATCAGTCTTCCCGGTACCGGCGAGCGGCCGTCGGCGCCCGTGTACGTGGACGGGGAAAAAGCGGCGACCCTCAAGGGAGACCGGATCGCCGAGGAGTTCACGCGCATGGTGGACGAGTATGTAAGGACCCGTTACGGTCCGCAGGCGGGCAGGTCGGATTAGGGGCACCGGGTAACCAGGGGAATCGGGTCTCCACGCCCTTCTGCCCTCCCTAACCCGACATTCGGCCGATAACGCATCGATGGCTTTCGTTCCTTAGCCCATGCCGTTGGATCGGGGTTCTCGGCAATCCTTTTTTAGTCGTATTCGGCGAACAGACGCTTGCCGCCCTCGGTCAGCACCGAGAGCACCGTGAACAGGTTACCGGTGGTAAAGGCCGTGACCAGGGCGTCGCGGCTGACATCGATAACGTCCTGGTATTTGAAAGGCGTTGCGGCTGCCACCAGCATGGGCAGGACCCAGCAGGTCAGGATGAGGAAGTTTGGCGGCGGTGGAAACTCCACCAGGGCGCTGCTGAAGAAGGACGCGGACTCCCAGCTCGGAAAACCCAGCGGCATTTTCAGGATGAACGCGAAGGCGATGACCCTGGTTAGCAGCAGCAACAGCCCCGCCTTGACCGCCAGCAGTCGGGCCTTCGCATAGGTGAGCCCGCCGATACCCAGAATCAGCGAGACCAGGATATAGGGCAGGATGCTCATCTGCAGCAGCCGGATGAAGCCGTTGCCGATGATCCCCAGGAAAGCAACGTACTCGCCGAAGAAGACGCCTGCTGCGATACCCAGCACCATGCCGGCGAGGATGGCGGTCGAGAGGCTAATGCGGCGCATGCGGAAACCGGGGCCTTTACGTGTCTCGCCCGCGGTCTGGGGGGAAGATTCGTTCATCGTGACGTTTGTTCGGCGTGATGATTTGCGGGTTGCCATTCGTGCCCTGTTTGGGCATGGTCTGTTCGGGTAAGGAGAGCGCAGCCATACCAGGACCTTTAGCGGAACGCGAAAAGCTACGGAATCCGCGAGTTCGGTGCAAGCGGTCAGTTTCGGAGTGGGGAGCAGGCAGAAGCCCTATGTTAAGCTTGCGCCGTTTTCCCAACTCGACCAATCTGCGGATACACAGACGTGAACAAACACCTTCCTACTTCCGTACCCATTGCGGGATTGTATTTCTTTTTTTTCGGCGTCGCCGCGCTCGTGCTTAGCGGTTGCTCGGAGCAGGAGGCGCCCGTGGTCATCGACACCGCGCGCCCAGTCAAGAGCGTCATCGTCGGCGGCCCGGAGGCCGGCGGCGAGCGCAGATTCCCCGGCCGGGTCGATTCGTCGAGCAAGGCCGAGCTGGCCTTCCGCATCCCCGGAACCATCGCGGAGATGCATGTGCGCGAGGGTGACGTGGTGGAAGAGGGACAGGTCCTGGTGGAACTGGATCCTACCGATTACGAGATCGTACTCAAGGACCGCCAGGCCACCTACGACCGCAACAAGAAGGACTATGAGCGGGCCCAGGAGCTGGTCAAGGACGGCTTCATCTCCAAGACCGACTTCGACAAGAAGGAGGCGGAGTTCAAGAACGCGGAGGCATCCCTGAACGCGGCCGAGCAGGACATGAAGTACACGAAACTGACTGCGCCCTTCGGCGGCACCGTGGCCCAGCGCTATGGGGAGATGGCCGAGGAGGTCCAGGCCAAGCAGCCGGTGCTGGCCATCCAGGACGAGCAGCAGCTGGAGGTCAAGGTGGATGTGCCGGAGAACATCATGTCGCGCATCGATCGGGCCGGCGCGCGAGACCGCACGCCGGTGTGGGCTACCTTCGATACGGCCCCGGACCGGCGCATCGATCTGCGCTTCAAGGAGGCCTCCACCCGAGCGGATGCGGCGACCCAGACCTTCGAGGTCACCTTTCTGCTGGATCCACCGGACGGCATGAACGTCCTGCCCGGCATGACCGCCACGGTCACCGCGGACATGAGCGGCATGGCGAGCGAGGACGCGAAGCACTATCTGCCGGTCAGCGCCGTGACCGCGGACGCGGGTCTCGATCCCTTCGTCTGGCTGGTCAAGGAGGACATGACGGTCGCCAAGACCCCGGTGGTCGTTGGCCGCATGAGCGGTTGGAACATCGAGGTGGACAGCGGCGTGGAGCCCGGTATGCGTCTGGTCTCCGCCGGCGTGGGTTATCTGGCCGAGGGCATGAAGGTGCGTCTGATGGAGCAGCCGGAGCAGGCGGAGCCGCGTCCAGAGGAGGCGCCGTACCCGATCGTGCCGGAGGTCGAGAAGGAGATCGAGAAGGAGATCGAGAAGGCCGAAGAGGCCGCCGACGACGCCGCCCCCGCCCCCGTCCCGGCTCCCAGCGAGTCCTGAAGCCGGGAGTAATCAGACGTGAATATTGGCGAGTATTCGGTACGCAGCAAGGTCGTTTCCTGGCTCATCGTGATCGTGCTGGTGGGGGGAGGACTCTCTGCCTACGAGGAGATGGGCAAACTGGAAGACCCACCCTTCACCATCAAGAATGCGAAGGTCATCACCTACTACCCCGGGGCCTCGGCGCAGGAGGTCCAGGACGAGGTTACCTACCATGTGGAGGATGCCATCCAACGCATGGAGCAGATCAAGTACATCAAGATGTCCATCTCCCGCCCCGGGATGTCGGACATCCTGATTCAGTTCAAGGACAAGTACAAACCCGAGGACTTTCCGGGCATCTACGACGAGTTGCGGCGCAAGATCACGGACATGGAGAGCAAGCTCCCCCCCGGGGCCCAGAAGCCCATCGTGGTGGACGAGTTCGCGGACGTCTATGGGGTCTACCTGGCCCTGACCGGCGAAGGCTACAGTTGGCGCGACCTGTGGAATACGGCGGACTACCTCAAGCGCGAGCTGGTGCTGGTGCCCGGGGTGCGCAAGATCTCCATCGGCGGCGAGCAGCAGGAGGTGGTCTATCTGGAGATGTCCCGCTCCAAGCTCGGAGAGCTCGGCATCCCGCTGAGTCGTATCACCGACATCCTGCAGTCCCAGAATGTGGTGACGGACGCGGGCAAGGTACGGGTCGAGGACCAGTACTTGCGCATCGAGCCCACCGGGGCCTTCAAGTCCGTGAAGGCCATCGGCGACGTGCTGATCGGCTCGGATGAGAAGAAGCTGGTCTTTCTGCGCGACATCGCCGAGATCAAGCGCTCCTACGTCGAGGTGCCTAAGGGCTACTACTTCGTCGACGGCAAGCCGGCCCTGACCTTGGGCATCTCCATGCTCGGCGGTCAGAATGTGGTGGCGGTGGGTGCGGCCGTGGAGCGGCGTATCGACGAGCTGACCCCGAACATCCCCCTGGGGATGGATCTGCAGCCGATCTACAACCAGCCCGCGGAGGTGGAGAAATCGGTCAACGGCTTCATCCTCAGCGTAGCGGCGGCGGTGGCCATCGTCATCGTGGTCCTGCTGCTGTTCATGGGTGTGAAGGTGGGACTTATCATCGGTTCCGTACTCCTGATTACGGTGGCCGGGACCCTGATGCTCATGGCCCAGGCCGGCATCGAGCTGCAGCGCATCTCCCTGGGCGGTCTGATCATCGCCCTGGGTATGCTGGTGGACAATGCCATCGTGGTGGCGGAGGGGATGTTGATCCGAATACGCTCCGGCATGGACCCGGCAATTGCCGCCCGTGAGACGGTGGGTAAGAGTATGTGGGCCCTGCTCGGCGGCACCATCATCGGCATCGTCGCCTTCTCCGCCATCGGGCTCTCGCCGGATTCGACCGGTGAGTTCGCCAACTCCCTGTTCTGGGTCATTCTCTACTCTTTGCTGCTGTCCTGGGTCACGGCCATCAGCACCACGCCCCTGCTGTGCGCCCTGCTGCTTAAGCCGGACAAGGATGCGGGCAGCGGTGAGCAGAAAGACCCCTATGGGGGCGGTTTCTTCACGGTCTATCGTGGTTTTGTCGCCACCGCGATTCGCCTTCGCTGGATGACGGTGGGGGTCGTCGTGGGCATGTTCGTCCTGGCCGTAATCGGCTTCGGCTCGGTGAAGCAGGCCTTCTTCCCCGAGTCCAACACGCCCATCTTCTTCGTCGACATCTGGGAGGCCCAGGGCACGGATATCCGCAAGACCCGGGACGACAGCATGGCGATTGCGGAGTTCCTGCGCGAGCAGCCGGGCGTGGTGCAGACCACCTCGGTGGTGGGCGGCCCCCACCAGCGGTTCACGCTGGTGTACGACCCCAGGGATCAGGACTTGGTGTATGCCCAGATCATCGTGCAGACCGAGACCCGGGACCAGATCCCGGCGGTCTGGGAGGCGGTGGACAAGAAGATGCGCAGCGAGATGCCCCACCTGGACCCGATTCTGAAGTCACTGCGTATCGGTCCCGGGCGCGATTCCAAGATCGAGGCGCGGCTGAGTGGCCCCGATCCGCAGGTGCTGCGCGAGCTGGCCGAACAGGCCAAGGCCATCTTCCGCGCCGATCCGGAGACCAAGGAAATACGCGACGATTGGCGCGAGCCGGTGAAGCTGGTGCGGCCCGTGTTCAACGAGCAGGTGGGCCGGCAGCTGGGTATCACCTATGACGATCTGTCCAGTGCCCTGCAGTACGCCTACGAGGGCGCACCCGTGGGCCTGTACCGGGACGGCGTGCGCCTGCTGCCCATCTACGGGCGGGCGCCGGACGCGGAGCGGGCGGACATCGACAACATCCAGGACATCCGTGTCTGGAGTCCGGTGCTGGGCGGGGCGGTGTCCGTGGCCCAGGTGGTGACGGGTTTCGAGACCGTGTGGGAAAATACGGTGGTGCGCGGGCGCGACCGCATACAGACCATCATCGCATCGGCCAACCCCACCGGCGAGCTGGCCACACCCTTGTTCGCTCGCCTGCGCCCCCAGATCGAGGCCATGGAGCTGCCCCCGGGCTATTCCCTGGCCTGGGGCGGGGAGTACGAGGACAGCCAGAACGCGCAGACCGCATTGGCCGCGGCCCTACCCGGTGGCTTCCTGATGATGATCCTGATCAGCATCCTGCTGTTCGGCAAGGTGCGCCAGCCGCTGATCATCTGGCTCACCGTGCCGCTGGCCATCATCGGCATCACCGCCGGGCTGCTGGCCACCAACCATGCCTTCGACTTCATGGCCCTGCTCGGCGCCCTGTCCCTGGTTGGCCTGCTGATCAAGAACGCCATCGTCCTGATCGAGGAGATCGACCAGCAGATCGAGGAGGGCAAGGAGCCCTATACCGCCATCCTGGACTCGGCGGTCAGCCGTCTGCGCCCGGTATTGCTGGCGGCCGCCACCACCATCCTGGGTCTAATCCCGCTGCTGACGGACGTCTTCTTCGTCAATATGTCTATCACCATCATGGCCGGGCTGGGCTTTGCCTCCATCCTGACCATGATCGTGGTGCCGACCCTCTACTCGATCTTGTTCAGGGTGAAGGTGCCGAAAGGCGCATAGGCCTGCGGGGTGGCGTGTGCAGTCTGGTTGGCGGGTGCGTCGACGCCTACGTTCATCAGCCGATGGAACAGCTGCTCGGCGGAAGGCCGCTCGATCGCCGCGAGCCCCAGCAAGAGGCTAATCGTGATCGCCAGTCCTGCCAACAACCACAGGGGGCCGCGCGAGCGCCTGCGCGGAAAGAGCGGGCGTTTCCTCCAACGGCGTTCCAGGCGTTCGAACTCGTCCTTTGGCATGGCTGCACGCTGGATGCTTCGCTCTAAAAAAAACGGATACGGGGCCTGAAACGGCGCGCATCCGCCTTATGCATGAAAAACAGTCTAATCAAGGCCCTCGGTGATCGCAAAAGCACGGGCGTGGAAGGTCACCAAAGCTTGCGCTGGATCAACTTCAAGCGGCTGCGGCAAGGAGACCGGTGGAGCACTCGCTCCCGGATATACCTGCGCATGGCCGAGGGCAACGCCGGAACACACACCTCGTCGTATAGGTTTGGACGGCGAGTTCTATGAAGCCGACGCGAGTATGAGCGCCCCCACGCACCATCCCCCTTTGTCGGGCTCTCGCGTGGTTTCGGCCTAGACAGTGGGTAGGCGGAACAAGTGTCCAAAGCGTCGCTCGCCGGGATTCGCGACATGAAGGGGCGTGATCTCCCGGAGTCGACTTGGTGCACATGATCTTCGTCGCCCTCGGGGATATCACTGGCGGGTATGTCGAGAAAGTGACCTGATCGCTGGCCTGAAAATACGCGTCTGACAGGGGGTGAAGCGCTCTTTACCCGCCGGATTCGCGCAAAGAGCCTGTCCTGGTTCCCCGAATTGGGTTTTCAGCGAACCGAGGGCGCTTCAACTGGGGCTCAGCGTTAGTACCTCGTGTCGCCTTATTTTGCGGTTTCAGCAAGGCGAAACGAGGTACTGGAACGAAGTCAAACGCGAATCACCGCTTGCGGATCATCGCGCCGTCAGTTTTCGGTAAGAATCCGGATGCAGGCTCGGGTACATCCGCTGAGCCGGCGGGGCCCACGAGGGTGACGCCGAGGAGCCCCATTGAGGGTTGGGCGGAATCGCCCATTGGTCGGCGTAACCCTGTTCTCCGTCCCAGCTTCGATCCCGATAGGGGCCCTTCCATCTGCCCTTGGCCGCCGGGGACTCGTCGCGCGGTCGGAAGCTGTAACCTCCCCACTGGTTCTGCGGATAGGGGGGGCGACCGGTGTAGAGCTGCGGAGCGGGCGCTTCCGGGGTTACGTACAGGTCCGGGTAAGACGGCGGACGCGGGCGTTCGGCTTGTAGCCGTTGCTGTTCCCGTTCCCCTAACGGTCTGAAGTGGAAGCGCTCCGCCGGGTCCTGCGTCTGGTATTCCTGCGGATAGGGTGAGACCGGTTCTTGAGGGTACGCGTAGTAATAGGGGCGCTCGGTTCCGTACGCGGACGGCTCCTCCCGCCAGCGGGGCGTGCGCGCGATCCCGTAGTCCCGTTCCGGTGTCAGGGACTCGGGCTCCCGGAGCACCGGCGGAGAGTCGACGCTGGACTCCGAATCGACGCCCGTGTCGGTGGAATCCGGCTCCTCATCCCCGCTCCATAAGAAGATGATGGCGAGACCGAGAACAAGCGCTCCGACGATGTAGGTTCTGTTGCTCAAAGTATAAAATCCGCTAGTTTCCCCAATCTTATGATTAGATTCTAGACCATCTTTAAGGTTCCTGTGTTAAGTCATAGCTGTTCAGACAGATTTTCGTCTGCGGATTGGTGATCCGAGCGCGGATACGGCTTCTCGGATTCGGATATCCGGGTTGAGCGGTGCTCGTACCTCGTTCCACCTTGTTTCGCGGGTATCAGAGCCCCCCAAACGCGCCAAGGCAAGGCGCAGCCCGCAGGGAATGGCTCATTCCCTTTCCAAGAGCTGCAACGCCGCATTGGCGCGTTTGGAGGGCTCCCTGCGGGCAAGGCGACAAGCGGCCACCTGCGTTGTTGCGCTCCCTTAAATTAGCTTCGGCTAGTCCTGCGGTCGCGCGCCTAGCATCTGGCCGCTTCTCGCCTTGCTGAAACCGCGAAATAAGGTGGAACGAGGTACTAGGGACGTCTTCTCGAGTTCTCAGCGCTGCGCGAACGAGATTGCGGCCTACAGTGCCGCGATCTTGTCCTGCTGCTCTTGCAGCTTGTCGACCGCGGCGCGCTGCTCGGCGAGCTTGTCGCGCTCCTTCTGCACAACCGCTTGCGGGGCTTTGTCCACGAAGTTGGCGTTGGCGAGCTTTTTCTCCGTCCGCTCCAGGTCGCCGTTCAGCTTACCGATCTCTTTTGCGAGCCGGGCCAGCTCCGCTTCCTTGTCGATGAGCCCGGCCATGGGGATCAGCAGCTTCAGTTCGCCCACCAGCGCGATGGCGGATTCAGGTGTGTGCTGGTCCTGGTTCAGCACGGTCACGGATTCGGTCCGCGCCAGGAAATCCAGGTAATGACGGCTTGCTTCAAGCCATGTCAGGTCCCGGGTAGAGACGTTCTGCAGGAGGACCGGGAGGGGCCTGCTCGGCGGGATGTTCATCTCGCCCTTGATCCGTCGCACACCCTGTATGAATTGCATGACCCAGCGCATCTCGTCCACGGCCGCCTGGTCCACCAGCGCCTCGTCGGAGACGGGGACGGAGGCGCGCATGATGGTCTCGGCCCCCACGCCTGCCAGCGTCTTCACCTTCTGCCAGATCTCCTCGGTGATGAATGGCATGATGGGGTGAGCGAGCCGCAGCAGGGTTTCCAGGGTCTGCACCAGGATGCGGCGGGTGCCGCGCTTCGCGGCGCTCGATGCACCCTCGTCATTCAGGACCGGTTTGGACAGCTCCAGGTACCAGTCGCAGAACTCGTTCCAGGTGAACTCGTAGATGGCCTGTGCGGCATGGTCGAAACGGTAACCTTCGATCGCCTCTGTCACCGTGCGGATGGTGGTCTGCAGGCGGGAGCGGATCCAGCGGTCCGCGGCGTTGAGCTCGACCTCGCCCCCCTGCTGGCCGCAATCCTGTCCCTCTGTGTTCATGAGGACGTAGCGGGACGCGTTCCAGAGCTTATTGCAGAAGTTGCGGTAACCTTCGATGCGGCCGAGATCGAACTTGATGTCGCGCCCCGTGGACGCGAGTGCCGCGAAGGTGAAGCGCAGGGCATCGGTGCCGAATCCGGGAATGCCGCTCGGGAAGTCCTTGCGCGTGGTCTTGGCGATCTTCTCGGCCAGATGGGGCTGCATCATGCCCTTGGTGCGCTTCTCGACCAGAGGCTCAAGCTCGATGCCGTCGATCAGGTCGATGGGGTCAAGGACGTTGCCCTTGGACTTGGACATCTTGTCCCCGTGGGCGTCGCGAACCAGGCCGTGGATGTAGACTTCTCGAAAGGGTACGTCGCCCATGAACTTGAGTCCCATCATGATCATGCGGGCGACCCAGAAAAAGATGATATCAAAGCCTGTAACCAGAACGGAGGTGGGGTAGAAGGTCTTCAGACGTTCCGTCTCTTCGGGCCAGCCCAGGGTCGAAAAGGGCCAGAGAGCGGAGCTGAACCAGGTGTCCAGCACGTCCGGATCCTGTTCCAGGGGGAAGTCGGAGGGCAGGTTGTGTTCCTCTCGCACCAGCTGCTCGGAGCGGCCCACGTAGACATTGCCCTCGGCATCGTACCAGGCGGGAATTCGGTGGCCCCACCAGATCTGGCGGCTGATACACCAATCCTCGATGTTGCGCATCCACTCGTAGTAGGTGTTCTTCCAGTTGTCCGGCACGAAGCGGATGCGCCCGTCTTCCACCGCTTCGATGGCGGGCGCAGCCAAAGGCTTGATCTTCACGTACCACTGATCGGTGAGAAAGGGCTCGATGACGGCACCGGAGCGGTCGCCGCGCGGCACCATGAGCTTGTGGTCGTCGATCTTCTCGAGCAGGTCCCGGGCCTGAAGGTCCGCGACGATGCGCTTGCGGGCGTCGAAGCGGTCCATGCCGGAGTAGGCGGTCGGGACCAGCTCGCCTTCCTCCGGCTCGTTGCCGCGGATGGCGGCGTCGGGGGTAAGAATGTTGATGAGACCGCCGTGCGGCTGGCTTGAGATGGAATTCTCGTCGCGATGGCGCAGCCAGACCCCGTAGTCGTTGAAGTCGTGAGCGGGCGTGATCTTGACGCAGCCCGTGCCGAACTCCGGGTCGACGTATTCGTCGGCGATTACCGGGATGCGCCGGCCGGTCAGCGGCAGCTCCACGAGCTCGCCGAGCAGGTGCTTATGGCGCTCGTCACCGGGGTGCACCGCCACGGCGCAGTCGCCGAGCATGGTCTCCGGACGCGTCGTGGCCACCACAAGGTTCCCGGTGCCATTCGTGAGGGGATAGCGCATGTGCCAGAGGTGACCGGACTCCTCTTCGTTCAGCACCTCTAGGTCGGAGACCGCCGTGTGCAGCACCGGGTCCCAGTTGACCAAGCGCTTGCCGCGGTAGATCAGCCCCTCCTCGTAGAGCCGCACGAAGACCTCGCGTACCGCGGCCGAGAGGCCCTCGTCCATGGTGAAGCGCTCGTGCGCCCAATCGAGCGAGGAGCCCATGCGCCGCAACTGGCGGGTGATGGTGCCGCCGGACTCCGCCTTCCACTCCCAGACACGCTCGGTGAACCGCTCACGTCCGTAGTCGTGGCGGGTCTGACCCTCGGCGTTGATCAGGCGCTCCACCACCATCTGGGTGGCGATGCCGGCGTGGTCGGCACCCGCCTGCCACAAGGTGCGCTCGCCTTTCATGCGATGGTAGCGGATCAAGGCGTCCATGATGGTGTCCTGGAAGGCGTGACCCATGTGCAGACTGCCGGTCACGTTCGGCGGCGGGATCATGATGCAGTAACTGTCCCCGTCTTCCGCCGCCGGGGCAAAGTAGCCCCGGCTCTCCCAAGTCTGGTACCAGTACTTCTCCAGCGTCTGGGGGTCGTAATTCTTATCGAGCATGGGTGATTCTCAGGAAAGGTCGTGAGCCGAAGTAAACATATTATTATACGGCTGCGACGCGCACGGGCCCGTGTTTCCGGCGCTTGTGCCGGCGCTTTACCGTTGATCCGCCGGCAGGACAGGCTCGATCGGAGCAACTGCTCAGCCGGGGGAGCGGCCGTTTCGGAGTGGGCCGCCGCTTCGGGCGCTTTTGCCAAGGTTCGGATGTTGCGGCTCGTCGCGAGCCTCGTCTGGCGACGGCCGTCATTTTTCGGTAACAGCCGCGTGCAAAGCTAGGGAAAATTGACGCAGCGCTACATCCTTCAACCGCCGAAAGCTGTACTATAAAGGGCTATCGAAATGACGAGCCGAGAGCCTGCTTCAGGGCGCGTGACGGGCCGCTCGTCCTTCAAAGGGTGTTGTTGTGAGAGCCCGTCCGCCGGGCTTGTCGACCCGGTTCCGCAGTCAGTGCTTTTATCACCCTGGTTCGACCGATTCGGCCATGGGCTCCGTCGAGGGGCCCTTGGACCTTTGGGCAATTTCGGTACCTATCAGGGCGAGAGCGAATGCTTGAGTGAGACGCATGGAAATCGATGCGTCTTGCCGCCTGCCGGTTTTTACAGATACAGGGTACAACCTGGGTCTTTACTTTGGTCCGATACGAAACTCGAGAGGTAAATCGAAGAGATGGACGCTGCAACCAAAAAGCATGTATTCGCCTACAAGGAAGGCGACGGAAAGAACAAGAAGCTCCTGGGTGGAAAAGGTGCGAATCTGTGCGAGATGACCCAAATCGGGCTAAACGTGCCGCCAGGCTTCGTGATCTCGACCGAGGCCTGCCTCGAATACCTGGACTCCGCCGAGCGCGACCTTCCCGCCGGGGTGATGGACGAAGTCCGGAATCACATGAAGGCGCTGGAGGAGAAGACCGGCAAGGGTTTCGGTGATCCAGAGAACCCGCTGCTGGTCTCGGTGCGCTCGGGCTCGGCTCTGTCCATGCCGGGAATGATGGACACCATCCTCAATCTCGGCCTGAATGGCGAGACCCTACAGGGTGAGATCCGCCACACGGGGGACCCACGGTTCGGCTATGACGCCTACCGCCGATTCGTGCAGCTCTTCGGCAAGGTTGCGCTGGGGGTGCCTGATGAGCTCTTCGACAAGCAATTCGAAGAGGTCAAGCAGAAGGCACACGTGAAGGAGGACGTGGGTCTGTCCGCCTCCGACCTCAAGGAGATCAGCGAGCGCTTCGTCAAGGTGGTCGAGGAGCATTCAGGCAGGCCCTTCCCGGAGGACCCTTACGAACAGCTCGAGATCGCCATCAAGGCGGTGTTCAACTCCTGGATGGGCAAGCGGGCGGTGGACTACCGCAAGCAGTTCAACATCACCCCGGAAATGGCCGACGGCACGGCGGTGAACGTGGTGACCATGGTCTTCGGCAACCGCGGCGATGATTCGGCCACCGGCGTGGCCTTCACCCGCAATCCGGCCACGGGCGAAAACAAGCTCTTCGGCGAGTATCTGGTCAACGCCCAGGGCGAGGATGTTGTCGCCGGTATCCGTACACCCAAGCCCATCGACCGGCTCGCTGCTGAAATGCCGGAGATGGCCAGCCAGCTCGCCGAGCTTCGCGAAAAGCTGGAAACCCACTACCGCGAGATCCAGGACTTCGAGTTCACCATCGAGCGTGGCGAGCTCTTTTCCCTGCAAACCCGCAATGGCAAGATGAATGCCGTCGCAATGGTGCGCACTTCCGTGGAGATGGTCCGGGAGGGCCTCATCAGCAAGGAGGAGGCCCTGCTACGCATCATGCCCGATCTGCTGGAGCAGATGCTGTTTCCGCGTCTCGACCCGTCCGCGCGTGCCGAGGCGGTGGCGCAGGGCCTGCCCGCCTCTCCGGGCGCAGCCTCCGGCATTGCGGTGTTCGATGCGGATCGGGCCGAGCAGATGGGCAAGGATCTGGGACAGAAGGTGATTCTGGTGCGCGAGGAGACCAAGCCGGAGGACATCCACGGCTTCTTCGCCTCCGAGGGCATCCTCACCTCCCGCGGGGGCAAGACCTCCCACGCGGCCGTGGTAGCCCGCGGCATGGGCAAGCCGTGCGTGGCGGGCGCCGAAGGCATCAGCGTGGATGTTAATCGGCGCGAGGCTTACGTGGGCGAGACCAGCTTTCGCGAGGGTGACGTCGTCACCCTCGACGGCACCACCGGCAAGGTCTACCTGGGTGAGATCCCGACCGTGGAGCCGGATTTCACCCCCGAGCTCAGCACCCTGCTCGGTTGGGCCGATTCGGTTGCGCGGCTCAAGGTGATGGCCAACGCGGACACCCCGGACGATGCCCGCCGCGCAATCAAGTATGGGGCGGTTGGTATCGGCCTTGCCCGTACCGAGCGGATGTTCAATGACGTGGAGCGGTTGCCCCTGGTCATTGAGATGATCGTGGCCGAGACCCCGGAGCAGCGTCAGGCCGCCCTGGACAAGTTGCTGCCCCTGCAGCGCGCGGACTTCAAGAATTTGTTCGAGGTCATGTCCCCGAACCCGGTGACTATCCGCCTCCTCGACCCGCCGATCCACGAGTTCCTGCCCGACGAGCACCAGCTCGAACGGGAATTGGAAGAGCTGCGCAGCCTGGGTGAGACCACCCGCGGAATGGCCGTCCTTTCCGGCACCATGAGCCTGATCCACGCGCCGGAAAAGGTCCGTCATGAAATCGACTCCATGCGGCGCCTCGTCGACCCGGCCTTAGTGGAGGAGGCCATTGCCAAGAAGGAGACCATGCTGCGCAAGGTGCGTGCGCTCTATGAGACCAACCCCATGCTTGGCCACCGCGGCGTGCGGCTCGGCATCACCTTCCCGGAGATCTATCAGATGCAGATCCGGGCCATCCTCGAGGCGGCCGCGGACTGCTCCAAGATGGGTATCGATGTGTATCCTCAGATCAAGGTGCCCCAGGTGTGTACGGCGCAGGAGCTCAGAAAGGTCAAATCCTACGTCGACGTCATCCACGAAGAGATCATTCAGCGCTACGGCCACCCCGTCAGCTTCAAGTTCGGCACGATGATCGAGGTCGTGCGTGCCTGCATGCGGGCCGCTTCCTTGGCCAAGGAAGCGGAGTTCTTCTCTTTCGGCACCAATGATCTCACCCAGGCCGCCTTCTCCTTCTCTCGCGAGGATGCGGAGAACAAGTTCCTGCCCCTCTATAACCAGTCGGGTATCCTGCAGGACAACCCCTTTGAGGTTCTGGACGTGAAAGGCGTGGGCAAGCTCATGCAGCTCGCCGTGGAGTGGGGAAAGGCGACACGGCCCGATCTGCACGTCGGGATCTGCGGGGAGCACGGCGGCCATCCGGACTCCATTGCCTTCTGCCAGAAAGCGGGGCTGGACTACGTCTCCTGCTCCGCACCGCGGGTGCCGGTGGCCAAGCTGGCGGCGGCCCATGCGGCGCTGCTTCAGGACAAATAACGGGGGATCGCTACAGGCGTGATTCGGGAGCCGGTGGGGCCGGCTTCCCGGATCTCGTCAGAGGATCAGGGAAAGATCCATCGGAGTTTTCGTACAGTGACGGAAAGCGGACCTAAAGAACTCCGCTTTCCGTCATTTTTTTTGCGTGTCCTCGTACCTCGTGCCCCGGACCTGCGTAGAGCTACGGGTTCGGGTGTTGAGCGGCCCCCGGCTCGTCGAAGCAATGGAAGTGGGGGGAGGTGCCCTCGGTGCTTACGTAGGTGATCAAGCAGGTCTTCTCATTTGGCTGGTCGATGACTTTCCGGACCACGAGATCGCCTTCCCGAAGTTGGGCGGTTTGTACCATGCCGCCTTCTCCGGGGGTGTTCCGGCTGTTGTAACAGATCAGCGATGGCGAAGTCCCCCCCGTGCTGACGTAGGCAACGAGACAGGTTTCTGCACTGTTCGGGTCCATAAGACGATGGATCTCCAGGTCCCCCTCGCGCAGGTGACCGCCGCGCACGATGGCATCGTCTGCCGGCTTGGCGCTCTTGTAACAATCGATGGCGGGGGCGGTGCCCGGTGTGCTGACGTACGCCACCAGGCAAGACACGTTGTTGTCGAAATCCTTCACCTTGCGCACGACCAGCTTCCCGTCCTTGAAGAATGCCACTTGGTTAATGTTCGAGCGGAAACCGGACACGGCGTCGTAGCAGGTGATCACCGAGCTGGTTCCTGCAGTGCGGACGTAGAAGGCAAGACAGATCTTGCTGCTCTCCAGGTCCGTGACGGTGCGCACGATCAGATCGCTTTCGCGCAACTTGCCGGTTTGTACCAGCAGGGTGGATTCATACTCCGCGGCAGCGCCGAGCAGCGGGAGCCCGACAAGCAGACATGCAAATAACCTTTTCATTCAATAACCCCGACGTTGGAGGAGACTCTGTTGTGTTTCCGACCCATCAGCGTGAAGCGAGGCCACCCGTCCAACGCAACGTGTCGCAGTAACACGAGGTCGAAGAATGTGTCGCCGCATCCCGAGGGGCTCCCCGGCTCCAGGCGGTCTGGCTCTTGAGCCCGTTGACTCTCAACCTTGGGCCGACGGCATGCGCAATGCTCTTCATCATGGTCTAAAGTTCTGCGCATGTGGTTATAATACTAAAAGTTTATGTCAGAATTCAGGGCGAAGGTACAGACACGCCCGTACCCGGTCAACGCGAACCGGCGAGGCGAAAAGGCTCGGCTGGGTGCGCGATAGGGTCCGCGGAGCCTCGCTCGTAGAAAACCTTTGTAAGGATGTCGAGGTCGACGAGCGGGTCTGGGTCTCGCCAGGAACTCGGTCTTGCGGCGTTGCAGGATCTTGCGACCGTTACCCGCAAACCGCGCAACAGGCACAAGAGTTTTTGCACCGTTACGCTGAGGAAAACTGAAGTGAAACGCTATACGATAATCTCTCTGGCTGCGATGGCTTCCCTCGGTCTGGGAGGCTTTACAACCATCACCCCGGTCCAGGCGGGCATGTTCGACATGATGAGCCCGGGCAAGTGGTTCGGCGATGACGATGATAGGTACTATGGTCCCGGGCGTTACGGGTACGGTTATGGCCCCTATGGTGGGGGCGGTCCTTACGGCTATGGCGGTGGTCCTTACGGCTATGGCGGTGGTCCATATGGCTATGGCGGTGGTCCATATGGCTGGGGGGGCGGTCCCCACGGCGGTGGTTGGGGCTACCCGGGGGGATACGGCCGGGGCAGTACCATCGTCGTGAATCCCCAGAGCGGTGGCGATAAGTCTCCCAAGCTGCCCGAATAGCTTCTGGGCAAGGGACTTGGAGCGGGCGGGGTCGTCCGCTCCTGTCCCTCAGGGTTGATCGGCATTGCGAAGAGCCGTTAGATCGGCCAGTCGATCTACAGAACGAATTTCACGGACTTGCGGTGGTATGCGCAAACTCGCCGTTGTTCTTTTCCTCCTCGCCTCCGGACCGGCGCTTGCCGGCTCCTGGACCGGAACACTTCAGGACGGCAGCGTACTGAAAGTCGACCCCGAGACCCGGCGCGCCATGCGTTACTACAATGGCGGCACGACCCCCCTGTGGGATGGCGCCCACCGCCTGGAGAACGGCTCCGTGGTGATCGTCCGCGACGGGGAGGCAGTGCCCACCGAGGACATGATGGATGTCTGGTCGGCGGAGCCCGGGGCAAGGCCTCAACTGCGGGAACGCTACTGCGATCAACTGGTCCGCAAGGTCTGCGGTTTCCGCAACGAGTGCGCTCGCTCGCAACCCTGTGTTCTTGCCAACCAATTGTTGCGGATGGAGCGTGAGGAGCAACGCCGGGCGCCGATCGGCTCCGGGCCCCGGCCGCAGACCGAGTCCAGCAGTGAGTGTTTCGACGCCCTGACGAATCCGGCCTTTCCCACCTGCTCGGAATCCGTGCCCGAGGCGGCGGAAACAGCTTGCAAGAAGCTGGTCGACAGGGTGTGCGGGGACAGCGGGCGGTGCGCAGACAGTACCGCCTGCGACCCGGCGCGCCAGCTTCTCGGGATGGAAGGGGAAGAGCGCCTGGAGAGCGCCGATCCGAGTGCCAAGACGGCGACCGGGGCCGAGTGCGAGAAGGCGATGGACAACGCCTTCTTCAAGCCCTGCGAACAATGAGAATGTCCGGTCCTTAGCCCGTAACCTGCGCTTTTCTCGGCTCCGGGATCTTTCTGTGACCCAACACCGGGGTACGTTCCCTTACCGGGCCGCCTCTCTGACAGATATGAGGTTTCCTATACTTCAAGGACGAAACGCCGCAGTGATGAGACCGTCATGACCGCCGCCGCCTACAGGCACTTGTTCCTGGCCGTGGACTTCGCCCCGGAGACCGAGCCTGTGGTGGCTCGGGCTCAGCAGCTCAAAGAGCATTGTCAGGCCCGGCTTACCCTGCTACACGTCGTGGAGTATTTGCCCATGGCCTACTCGGGCGACTTGGTGCTGCCCGACGACTTCGATCTCGAGCAGGAGCTGCTGGAGGTGGCGAAGAAGCAGATGGCGGTGCTGGGGGAGCGCCTGGGCGTGCCGCCGGAGGACCGCCACATCGAGCTCGGCAGCACCGGGCACACGATTCTGCGTCTTGCCGATGAACTGGAAGCGGACCTCATCATCATCGGTAGCCACGGTCGTCACGGCCTGGCAGCGCTGCTCGGCTCCACCGCCCGGTCGGTCCTCAATGGTGCCAACTGCGATGTGCTCGCGGTTCGCATGAAGGAGTGACGTCAACTGCTGAGCTCGGCTTGGCCTCCTTCTTGCAATGCCTCGCGTTCGCGAAATCGTAGCGAGAACTCCTTCCGATTGGGCTTGGGGACGATCAATGTAGCAATCGCTCGTCCGACTCCCGTTCGCCTCGGGTGTGTCGAATGTTGCATGAGTCATCTGTTTGATTGCTTGGATCGATGGAAATCAAGCTGCTTCGTGCTCCCGCTCCACCTTCTCGAGAGCCGTACGGGCACGCCGGAATCGGTCCTCGAGACCGGCCGCCACCGATGCCGGGGCGGGACCGCATACATACCATTCTTGAAGAAGACGGGATGCGCCTTCCAAAGGGTCCTTCTCGCCTTGGCGCATGTGCTCTTTCAGGCGAGTGACCTGAAACGCCAGGCGTTCCTTGGTGAGCTCCGGTGGTGAGTCCACCCGTGCCAGGACTTCCAGGTGCAGGCAGAGTTCGGCGCGCCGCTCGCCGTTGGCGGCGAATCTCCCGCGCAAGGTGGTGTCTCCCTCGCGCAGGGCGCGAAGGGCGGCACCGAAGCGGGACCCGATAGCCGCCTGCAGGCCGGCATCCCGTTGTTTGGGTAACGCCTGCCACTTTGCCTCCGTGGCGTCCAGGCTCATCTCTTCCCCAGCCTCAGTTTCCAGCCATCGCTCCAGGCGCTCGCAGACCGAGGACTGGCGCGCCAACAGGTCCAGGGATTCCCGGCGCTGCTGTTCACGACGCTCCCGGCCTCGGCGTTGCACCAAGCTTCGGGCTTCACGCCACCGCTGGTTGAGGCGGCTCGCGGCCTGGCGCGGGATGGGCAGAACCTCGGAATCCCGCCAGCGGGATTCCAGCGCCGTCAATCCTTGCGCTATCTGGTCCGAGTCGGCGTCCGCTAGCGTTTCTGCGTCCCGGCAGATGGCTTCACGCTGCTGGAGGTTACGTTCGAGCTCCGCGACCTGAGCTTCGTGCTGCTCTCTGCGGCGGGCAAAGACCGCATCGCAGGCCGCACGGAAACCTTGCCAGAGGCGGTTCTCCTCTTTCTGCCGGGCCGATACGGTCGTGTGCCATTGTCGTTGCAGGCGCTTGGTCTCTTCAATCGCGCGCTCGAGATCCGGCTCCTCGGCGAGGGCCTCGACGCGAGAGACGAGGTCGCGCTTGAGCTGCTGGTTGCGGTTACGCTCTTCGGTCAGGTGTCCGTCAAGGCGCTTCATGGCGCTCCGGAATCGCTTATCGAGGGTTTTGCGGTGACGACCCTCCACCGGTCCGATGGCGCTCCAAGCTTGGCGCATTTCCCGCTCCGCATGCGTCGCCTTCTTCCAGTCCATGCGCTCCCACTCCACCTTGTCCAGGAACTCCTCGAGCTCTGAACATAGCTGCTCGCGCTCTTGGCGGTTCGTCTCGCGCTCCGCCGCCTGCCGCTCGAGGTAAGGCTTGCAGCTCTCGTAGACCTGCTCCGAGAGGGCGTGAAACAGATCCCATAGAGGGTGATTGACTGGGGAGCCAGCCTTGTCCAGCTCCTTCCATTCCATTTGTAAGTCGTGTAGGCGCGAGGCCTTGCTCTCCTGGGACATCTCCGCATTCGACAGTGTCTCCATCGCTTCGCAGAGGTCTTGGCGGTGTTGGTCCGCCCCCCATTTGCGCCACTTCTGCAGGCCTCGTACCCGAGGCGACAGTTTGCGCAGGCGATCCGCCACGGCGCTGTAGGCCGTGTGCGGCAAACCGCTGGCTTCCACCAGATCAAGGCAGGCCAGGAGGCTTTGATAGAGAGGCTCGGCGTGCCTGAGCTCCCCGTTCTCAAGGGCCGCCTCCAACTCGTCGAGCTTGCCGGGGAGCTTAACCAGCCGCTGCTCCGCGTGGCCTTTCTGCTTGCGCAGGCGCTCATCGAGCTGCTCCCGCGCCTTGGAAAAGCGAGCGGCGAGGGTGTCGTTTACCCCAGGGGCGTTCAGGATCGGCTTGGCGTCGTCGAACAGCTTGCGGATGCGCTTGCTCTCCAGCGACTTTGATTGTTCGAGGGCCTTCTCGGCCGCAGCCAGCAGTTTTTTCAGCCGCTTGTCACGCTTGCGCTGTGCCGCCAGCTCTTCCAGGCGTTCGGAGGCTTGGCTCGACAAGGCCGCGTAGCGTCGTTCCATGGCGGATTGCTCGTTCTCGGCAAGAGGCTCAAGCTCAAGCCAACGGGTCGAGATCCGCTCGGTAAGGGCGGCAATCTCGGTCTCGTCGGTGAGCGACGTGCAGGCAGCCAGCTCATCGAGAAGGCTCCGGCACTCGCGTCGTATGGCATCGCTGGCCACGTCCGCGGCAATCTGGGCCTCGTGTTCTCGCCTATATTCTTCGTAGGCGGTCAGGAAGCGGTTGCGCAGGTCGCGGTAACGAGTCTGCCACTGGGCTTCGGTTTGGGACTCGATCTCCGCCCACTGGCGATCCAGAAGATCGAGGATCGACCTGTCCTTCACCCAGCTTTCGAAGCGGCCGAGGTGCTCGAGCTTCTCGCACAGCTCAGCGCACTTACTGCGAATACGCTCGGGCAAAGCTTCACGTTCGACGATGTCCTTGAGCTTCTCGCGCGCGACGCGATAGACCCTTTTGTCTTTTTTCCCGATGTTCCTGACCACCAGCTCCAAGGCCTGCTTGTCCTCCAGGCGCTCGACGGCGGCGCTTCTGTTGGCGGCGAGAGCGTCGTTGAGTGCACAGGCGGCGAGCGCGGTGGGACTCTCGATCTTGGATATGGCGGCGCTGCGTACTTCCGACTCACGTGCCGCACCAGCGACCTGCTCCAGAATACGCGGGTCCGCCAGGACGGCGATCTCGTTCAGGCGTTCGGCCATAGGCGGCGGGTCGTCGAGCAGACCGCAGAGTAGCTTGCGGTAGTGGGCGAAGGCGATCTCCCGTATGCCGGCGTCCACGTCCGTAGTGGCGAGCTCCCGAAGTGCGGACAGGCGGCTGATGCGGCGGCAGGCATCGCGCCTGGCAGCTGTGTCCTCGTGGTTACGGACGATCCGGATCAGATTATCTTGATCCTCGGGAACCGGGTGTGGTTTTTTCTTTGTGAGAAATCGCTTGAAGATCATTGGGATGCTTGGACCTCCGAGTTCCCAGATGCTGAAGCCGATCGATGAAAACGATAAATTTGGAAAGACGGATTTTCCGCCCGCGCGAAACGTCGCGATCATATTGTGCGACGAATTGTAACCGAGCCGAAGCGGGCGTCGTCTATTTCAGTCGCCGGACCGACTCCGAAACGGCAGATGGAAGCGGGATCAACGGCGGCGGGGTCCGGCCGGGAGTACTCAGGCCTGCTTGAGGATCAGCGAGACGGTTCGCCGATCTGTCGGCACTTCCACGTCCGTGGCCGCCACGATGGCCCTAATGGCCGTCAGAAAGGGCGCGCCGGGTTCTGCTGTAGCGGTGATCTCGAAACACTCGCCGAAAACGTGCGCCGCGCGTAAGAGGAAATCTCGTGCCGAATCCGAAATGGCGGGCCGGGACGGGGGCGCTTCGGCCTGTTGACGCGTCGGTTGACCGGCCCCGGCGACACGCAGGAGCTCGCAACGCAAGGACCTGAGGTAGTCCTCACCGTAGCTGCGCTTGAAACGGTCCGTCCCTTTGAGACCCTGCTGCAGCTGCTTCGTGGAGCCATCGTCGAGGCGGTCGAGCTGCTCGGCAAGGATTTGCGCGGCCTTGGAGAGCTCGGCGAGGGCTTCGTCCGCTTTGTTCGAGGCGGGCCGGACCTTCGGGCGCTTCGGTTTTGGCTCGGGTTCGACGATCTGGCGCCAGGTCCCAAGATCGTATTCCAGCGCTGCGGCGAAGAGCTCGCGGCTCGCCGGATCCCCGATCCCTTCGCCCTCCAGCGGCGTAAGCACTGCCGCGCGCTGCTCTTCGCTGAGCCGATAGGGTTCGACGAAGCGTTTGCCACCGGATGTCTTGGGGGAGGGGGGGTTGTCGCCGACCTGAGAGGGCGAGAGGGCGCCGCGAACCCAGTAGCTGCGGCCGCTGCGGGCGCGTGCAGACGGAGATGAGCGCGAACCCACTTTACTCATCCGGATATGCCTCTGTTTCTTTCATTAAAGCACACATTGGGTACGGGTTGGCTGGATTCCGGTACGCACCTTCCCTCGGAAGATCCGGTTGTCCCTAAGTGGTAAGGTGGGAGTAGCTACGGGCTCATGCGACGGTGTCACCGACGAAGGGGTTGTTGCGCCGTTCTGCACCGAAGCTGGACATGGGGCCGTGGCCCGGAATGAAGAGCACGTCGTCACCGAGTGGAAAGAGGCGGTTGCGGATCGAGTCGATAAGATCCCTATGATTGCCTCCGGGGAAATCGCTCCGCCCGATAGAACCCCGAAAGAGTACGTCACCGACCTGCGCCAACCGACTCTGTTGGGCATAGAACACAACGTGACCCGGCGTGTGGCCGGGGCAGTGAACAACCACGAGCTCTGCCTCGCCGAGGTGGATCCGGTCGCCGTGCTCCAGCCAGCGCCCTGTGGTGAAGGACCGCACGGGCGGGAATCCGAACATCTTGCACTGATCGGGGAGGGATCGGAGAAGGACCTCATCTCCCCGGTGCGGCCCCTCGATAGAAACGTCCAGGCGTTCGGCAAGGTCGGCGGCTCCGCCCACGTGGTCCAAGTGCCCGTGGGTGAGCAGAATCTTTATCGGTTGGACCCCGATCTCCCTCAGTGCGTCGAGGATTTGCCCGACATCCCCGCCGGGATCGATGACAGCGGCCAGGCCGGTGTGGTCACACCACAGTAGGGTGCAGTTCTGCTGGAAATCCGTAACGGGAATGATGCGGTACTGCAGCATGGCCGGTTGAGCGAGGGATGACGCCTAAAGAAGAGAAGGTCGAGATTATCCAGCGAGTGCTCCACCCGCCGAATGCCCTCCAGGCCGTGATCGAGGGCGGCAAGGCTTCCGCGCGGGAAAGGCCCTTCAGGGTGGCAGACGACACGGACAATGACCCAGGGCACGGGGCCCGGCACCCTATGCCCCGACTAACAATGCTTCTCGGCGAGGCCGTTGTTCGAGTCTCCGCTGGGGGATCCGCTGTCCGAATCAGCTGCGCAGGATCTCGTACAGGCGGTCTTTGAGAAGCAGGCGCTCCTTCTTCAGGTCCTCAATGGTCTCATCGGCGACCGGCGTGCCGAGCTCCTCCAGCTTGCGTACGCGCGCGTCGAGGTTATCGTATTGGTTCATCAGGTGCGCGAAGTCTTCATTGTTGCTACGCAATTCCGCGATTTTCGTTTCCAGATCCGGGAACTCATGGAGCAGGTCGTGAGATTCGCCAAGCATCGCTCGTTGTCCTCTTGGTGGTGGGCGGCGCGGCTGCTTGTCCGCGCCGATCGATTAGGTACACAGGTCCGCTCATCCTGGCCGCGGGTTTGTGCAGGCGGGTCTCCCCGCGCGTCCGTAAACGGATTCTAACCCAGGGGTCGGGGAGAGCAGAAACCCAACCGAACAAATTCGTCTCAGCGCCGCGGTGAGGCCCTCGGCGTGCGGCGTTTTCCAAAGCCTAGTTCTCCCCCCGCGCGTCGAGTCGTCGTATCACCTCGGCGGTAAGGTCCAGGGACTCGTCGATATACAGTAGCCCGCTTTGGCGGCGCTCGAAAATAGAGGGGATTCCTTTCTCCTTGGCCACTTCGGCGATCACCTCCTGAGCGGGACTCAGGATTTCGCCGCCGAGCTTGTTCTGCTCCGTGAGCAATTCCTGTTGCGCCGCCGCTGCCTGCTTCTGAAATGCCTGGATCCGCTGTTGAAGCTCTCCCTTTTTCTTGTCCAACTCTGTCTGGCTCATCAACGCCTCGTCGCGCGCCAGGTTCTGCTGTAGAGCTCGGATTGCCTGCTCCTCCTCAGCCAACGCCTTCTGTTTGCCGTCGAACTTCTCCTTGAGCGTCTCTTGCGCCTGCTGGCCCATTTTGCTTTGCTCTATGACCTGCTGCATGTCGACGTAGCCGATGGTGGCGGATTCTGCAGCACAGACGGCCGTGGCAAGTAGAAGGATGAAAAGGGATGCGAGCTGCTTCATAGTGTGTCTCTCCGAGTTTCGGTGCGCGTTTCGTTTGACGGGTTGGATTCTACCCGTCTCGCGACTATGCCGGTACCGCAGCCGTATGATTGGAGTCTGTGCCCGTCGGGCATTGCTCTCCATCAACCGGATGCCGCCCGTAGATAGGGCGCTTGCGTTGCCGGTGACAGCTGATGGATCCTGCATTTTCCGGCCTGACTTACAGGGCGTGGTCAAGAACAGAAACGGGGAGACCTCTACGGTGGGTAACTCACTTCAGGACCAGCTGCTCAAGGCGGGGCTGGTGAACGAGCAAAAGGCAAAGCAGACCAGATCCGCGAAACGCAAGAAAAACAAGCAGGCGGGCGGTAAGGCCACGGCGGGTAACGAAGACCGCCAGCGTGTGCAGCAGGCCGCCGCCGAGAAAGCCACGCGCGACCGGGAGCTCAACCGTCAGCGCGAGGAGGCGGCGCGGCGCAAGGCCGAGGCAAACGAGCTGCGCCAGCTCATTCACGCACATCGGATCCCCCGTCGGGACGGCGACGTTCCTTATAGCTTCCTCGACGGCGACAGCCTGAAGCGCATCTACGTCACGGTGGAGCAGCAGGGCCGTCTCGCGGGCGGCAAGTTGGCCGTCGTCCGCCAGGACATGGGCTACGAGCTGGTCTCTGTGGAGATTGCCGAGAAGATCCGCAGTCGCGACAGAAGCCTGGTGCTGGTGCTCAACCGGCCGGGGGAGCAAAGTGCAGAGGACGACGAGTACGCCGATTACAAGGTCCCGGACGATTTGATGTGGTAGCCAGGCTTTAGTTGTGGCATCGGGAAAGCGCATATGGATCTGATCGACACCCACTGCCATCTGGACGTCGAGGCGTTCGACGCCGATCGCGATCGGGTCATCGGCGCTGCGCGCGCCGCCGGGGTGGTGGGAGTCGTCGTGCCGGGCATCCAGGCCGCGGGTTGGCCGGGTCTGCTTGCGCTCTGCGACTCCGCACCGGACCTGTACCCGGCCTTGGGGCTGCATCCTGTTTACCTGAGCCAGCACCGCGAGGAGGACGTGACGGCCCTCGAACGGGTCCTGGCGGACAACCGACCCGTTGCCGTGGGGGAAATTGGGCTGGATTTCTTCGTGGGTGAGCTCGACCGCGGGCGTCAGGGGGACCTGTTCGAGGCACAGCTAGCCGTCGCCGCGCAGGCGGGGCTCCCGGTACTGCTCCATGTGCGCAAGGCCCACGATCAGGTGCTGGCGATGCTCAAACGCATCCGGGTGCCCGGTGGCATCGTGCACGCTTTCGGCGGCAGCCTTCAGCAGGCGCATAGGTACATAGATCTGGACTTCAAGCTTGGTTTCGGCGGCATGCTGACCTTTGAGCGTTCCCGAAAACTGCGCGCCCTGGCGCGGGAGTTGCCTGCCGAGGCGATGGTGTTGGAGACCGACGCGCCGGACCTCACGGTGGCTGCCCATCGCGGAGAGCGCAATAGTCCGGAGTATCTGCCCGATGTGCTCGCCGCCCTCGCATCGGTCCGCGGCGAGGACCCGACGGCGGTGGCGGCCCAAACTACCCGTAACGCCCGGGAGCTGCTTGGGCTCGCGTAACCCGCCGTATCCATGCCCCCGGATCCTTCGCCGAGCGATACTGCCCACGATAGCGCCCCCATCTGGGAACGTACCCGGATCATTGTCGGAGACGCAGGGGTCGGTCGCCTGCGCTCTGCCCGGGTGCTAGTGGCCGGTCTTGGCGGCGTGGGCTCCTTTGCCGCGGAGGCCCTGGCCCGCGCCGGCATCGGCCACCTGACCTTGGCCGATTTCGATCTAGTGGCTCCCTCCAACCTCAATCGCCAACTGGTGGCTCTGGGCTCCACCGTCGGGCGCAAGAAGGTGGAGGTCATGGGCGAGCGGGTCCGCGACATCAACCCGGAGTGTCGTCTTACCCTCATGGACCGCTTCCTGCATGCCGACGAGATGCCGGAGCTGCTGGCGCCGGGGTTCCATTTCGTCGTCGATGCCATCGATAGCCTGAACAGCAAGATCGCCCTTATCGCCACCGCCCGGGAGGAGGGCATCCCGGTGGCCTGCAGCATGGGAGCGGGCGGGCGCACCGATCCTTCCCGCATCCGTATCGGTGACGTCATGGACTCGGATGTGTGCCCATTGGCACGGGAAGTGCGGCGGCGGCTGCGCCGGCGCGGAGTCAGCCGCGGCGTTCTCGCGGTCTGGTCTGATGAGCCGCCTTGTGCACCTCTGCCGCCAGAGCCTACCGACCGTGGGCGGCCGCGGTCGGTCAACGGCACCGTGAGCTACCTGCCGGCACTGTTCGGGATGACCCTTGCCGGCGTCGTCGTGCATCGACTTCTCGGTCGCTCCTGAGCACGGCGACACTCCTCAACGCCGTTGTGTTCCCCTTCAGGGAACTGAATCCAGAGCGAAACGTCAGCGCGAGGCAAGGCTTAGAGGCCTATTTGATGGCGTTTGACAGCAACCTTGCGCTGGCGATGGGCCAGCAGGTGACCGTTACGAGCACCAACCTTGCCGCCGCAAGGGACCGCTTTCTGTTGTTGAAGGACCGGGCGGCCGCTGCCTACCCATCCGTCGACGACCCAGCGGCGAAGGTCGCGGAGATGTCTGCGATCCGGATTGATCAACTTTGTGACACAACGCTAGATAGCCGAACGGGGCGCCAGGTACTGGCGCCCCGTTTTTCGTCGGAAATCAACAAAATTTGCTACCCGGATCACGTTGCAGCGTGGTGCGTCGCTTCCTTTCCTCGATCGGTCGCTTCAGCTTCGATTCTTTGGTTGCGCGTTTTGTGAATGGCGTCTCAATTCGGCGATCCTCTCGTTCCAGGCTGACAACGGTGCAGGCTTCAGGCACTTGGTGCTTCGACAAGGCGTGAGGTAACCGTTCGGACCCCCACTCGACCGGACACGCCGCACAACGGCGGAGTTTGCCATCCATCGCACTGGATTCCGGCATCCCAGCCGGAATGACGGCGGGAGTGTGCGGCACTTTTTTTGCTTGTCTAGTAAGCAAGAAAACTTCAGAGGGAAAGGCCGGCTGCCCCTTCACTGCAAAAGGATAGGAACTCGCCGTTGGATACGGAAGGGTTTTTTCCTCGTTTGCCGTGATGTGAAGCAGGAGGCCCAAGAGCCCCCATTGCGAATGCCGACATTGGCTGATCAACCGCGTGCACTATGAAAAACGTACCCATCGCCGAACAACTCGCCAACCCCGTACCATGTGCGCTGCTAGATAAAGACGTCGTTGATGCTAAATCAATGCGTTCTACGGAACTTGATGACCTGCTCATCAGGTCCAACAGCCGCAAGCCCCTGTTCGATTACATATTCTTCCAAGCTTCCCCCGAGGTCTCACACGAACAGGCCCAGGGCTTGGCCAGAGTCGCGATCTCCGCGACCATGTGCTGCGTGCTTTTCTTTTCCTTGGACGTCACAAGTTCCACGCGGGACGCCATTTCTGTTTTTCTCGCATTTCTATATTCTCTGTTAAGTGTCGGTTATTATTTTTTCTTGGTCGTACATAAAGAAAACTTTCGCTGGAGGAGATATATTGCCATCATCGCCGATCTGGGAGTGGTCTCTTACGCCTTTTTCCGTTTCGGCGTTAATGGTATCGCCTTTTACCCGCTGTACCTTTGGATCATGATAGGGAACGGGCTTCGTTTCGGCGTTCGCTACTTGGGCATCGCTTCACTTGTCGGCATCGTCGGATTCTCCGCCGCAGCGGGAATAGGCGGCGTTACCGAACAACATTCATCGGTGATTCTCGGTCTGTTGATAGGTCTGGTGGTGATACCAAAGTTCTTCCTTGTCATGATAAAGCGGATAGCTGATGCGAATGGGGTATTGAAGCGTCATATAGAGGACGCGCAATATCGTGCGACGCATGACGAACTTACTGGCCTGCCGAACCGCACGGTGCTGAATGATCGCTTGCAACACGCCTTGGAAAATGCAGAGCGAGAAGAGACACTTCTGGCGGTTGTTTTTCTCGACTTGGATGGCTTTAAAGCGATAAACGACAACTTCGGCCACGAGAGCGGCGATCAACTTTTGCGGGAGGTCGCTTCATGTCTAGAACGCAGTGTCCGCAGCTGTGATACGGTTTCCCGTCTGGGCGGGGACGAGTTCATCGTGCTACTCGAGAATGCGAGCGATACCGCAGGAATTTTGTCGATCGTCGATCGGATCAACAGTTGCTCCGGGAGCTACTATAGCATCGGTGAATACCAAACCTACATATCCTGGAGCTGCGGCGTCGCCATTTATCCGAAAGACGGGGAGGACGTGCAAACACTGGTCAAGAACGCGGATACCGCCATGTATCGAGCAAAAGCATCACGAACTAGGCGAGTGTGCGTTTATGACGGCAGCATGTCGGAGGAGGTCGCGGCACAACTTTCTCTTCGGGATCAACTCCGGAAGGCGGTCGATAATCAGGAATTGACCTTGCATTATCAACCACAAATCAATCTCCTCACGAATCGGATCGTCGGCGCTGAGGCTCTGCTGCGCTGGCATCACCCTCAACGAGGGATGATTCCTCCGGGTGAGTTTATCCCGGTCGCCGAACAAACGGGCCTGATCGTTGCCGCAGGCCTTCAAGTCCTGGAGACAGTCGCACAGACGCTCAGCCGCTTTCGCGATCGACAACTCCCCCTAGTCCCTATTTACGTCAACGTATCTCCCCAACAACTGAGCGAACCGGATTTCCTGGATACGCTGATGGCCGTCGTTCGACGATATCGAATTTCCCCTGAAGCGCTTGGGCTGGAAGTAACGGAAAACCTGCTCATCGAGGATGCAGAACAGACGAAAGTTCTTCTGGACGCGCTGAAGTCCCTTGGCTTTAAGATCGCTCTTGACGATTTCGGTACAGGCTTTTCTTCCTTGAGTTATCTCACGCTTTTTCCTATCGACAGGATCAAAATAGATCAATCTTTCTTCCGGGACTTTCCCCATAACCAGCACCAATGCTCTATCGTCGACGCCATCCTTGCAATTGGCAATAAACTGGAGATGGAGGTCATCGCGGAAGGTGTTGAGACGCAAGTACAGGCGGAATCTCTTATCAAACGAGGCTGTTCCATCCTGCAAGGCTACTATAGCGCAAAGCCGACACCTCGATCCGAGTATGAGCTCTTATTAGAGCGCAGTATGGTTTGAATACAGGACGTGTCGAGGGCGGCGTGTGATCCCGCGAAGTTTCTGGGGGATAGGCGAGAAAGACTGTTTTTCGCGGTAGCATCGGGTTCGGCGGGTTCCGAACGTTGGCGGCAGTCTGAACAGAGCGGACGGCCACTCCGGGTAAGCATGTTTCAAGGTATCGGTCAAGGCTCGCTTGACACCCGGCGTAGCTTCATATTCTTGATTCGATCTCTTGCTTTCCTCCAGAAAAAGGCCGCGGCGACGACAGCCACGATCGCGGCGATAAGGCCTTCATGACGCTCCATATCTTCTATTATCAACTCTATCGTTTGACCGAAGAAGTAACCCAAGGAACCATAGACACCGACCCATAGAGAACTGGCGAGCAGATTGTACGCGAGCCACTTCGACGTGGAGAATCCGGAAAGTCCGAAAAGAATCGGTCCCAGGGTGTGCAGGCCAGGAGCAAAACGGACGCCTAAGACGGCTTGAAGGGGGTGATGGGCAATTTTTTTCCTTATGCCCTCTTTCGTTTTTTCCGGGATCTTGAGCCACTGGAAGAGTTTTTCTCCATAACGCGCGCCGATCGCATAGTTGACATGGTTGGCTAGAAAGTTGGCCAGAAGCGCAAACAGCAAGATGTCAGGAAACAGTTGCAGATACTGGCGGTGAGCGAAAAACCCACCAAGAATCAATACCATCTCTTCTTGGAGCATGGCGCCTGCGGTCACCGCCCAGGCTCCGTAGGTTGTGATGAATGACTCCATGCTTCCTCCGCTCCGGATGGTTGGCTTCGCCCTGTCACACACCACCAGACTAGCCCACAAATCGCCAGGGCACACACCGACCGTAGGGAGAATCTGAAAAGTGCAAAGGGCACGGCGGCCTTGGAAACATACCCACATGCACTCGGCACGGGCCCACCTGAATCGGCTAG
The DNA here is from genome assembly GCA_034716535.1 of Pseudomonadota bacterium. GTDB lineage: Bacteria > Pseudomonadota > Gammaproteobacteria > Chromatiales > Chromatiaceae > JAYEJW01. Next base: position 18,786 of record JAYEJW010000432.1, on the reverse strand, counting down.
CCGCCTGGTCGTGCCTGCAGATGAAGAGTCCGATTTTCCGACTGTTTTAGAAGGTCTTGATCCCGGAAGTAGGCAGGTGTAGCCTCCGATCCGTGCCCGGCTCGTGCAGTGGACGTTCCGATCCTTTACAACCTTTTCGGGGGTGAGGTTGATCGGGGCGGGCTCTGGACGGTCTCGACTTCATTGATCGAAAACGGCTTCAGGAGGGGTACAGATGGTCGGCGATATCAACAAGAACCGCGGTCGGCACCGGGGGGCTCGCCACCGAGCATCAGGGTCGCGACGGACCTGGGTCTCTTGCGTCATCCTCGGTTTGGCTCTCCTCACCGCGACTTTGGCGGCTGCGGGAGCAGAGCACGAGTACATCCCGCTCACGCCAATTCGTGTCCTCGACACCCGATTCGGTATTGGCGTAACCGACGCGGGGCCCATGGGGCCGGAAGAGGAGATCGATCTGGGCGTGACGGGAAACGGTGACATCCCGGCGACGGGCGTCAGCGCGGTGGCGCTCAACGTGACCTCGACCGGCGCGTCCGCCGCCAGTTTCATCACCGTTTGGCCGGCCGGTGACCCGAGGCCGCTCGCAAGCAACCTGAACACCGAACCGGGTCAGGATACGCCGAACCTGGTCATCGCGAGGGTGGGCCTGGACGGGCAAATCAGCTTCTACAACAGCGCGGGCCAGGGACATCTCATCGCCGACGTCGTCGGCTGGTTCCCGACGGGGTCATCGTACGTGCCCCTGTCACCCCTGCGGCTGCTCGACACCCGATCCGGGATCGGGGTGGGGGAGGGTGCCGTAGGGCCAGGGGAGACCATCGACCTGGCTGTAACCGACATCCCGGCGGGAGGCGTACCGGCGGACGGCGTCGGTGCGGTCGTCTTGAATGTGACCTCGACGGGGGCGACCGCTCCCAGTTTCATTACCGTCTGGCCCGGCGGCGAGCCCCGGCCCGACGCGAGCAATCTCAACACAGAGCCCGGACAGGACACCCCGAACCTCGTCATCACCAAGGTTGGAGCGGACGGGCATGTCAGTCTCTATAACAATGACGGCGAGGGCCATCTGGTCGCGGATCTCGCCGGCTGGTTCCCGAGCGTCTCGTCCTATGTCCCTATGTCCCCTGCGAGGATTCTCGACACCCGCGACGGAACAGGACAGGCCCAGGCGCCCGTCGGTGCGGGCCGGATCATCGACCTGCAGGTCGCAGGTGCGGCGGGGGTTCCGAGCGAGGGTGCCTCTGCGGTGGTTTTCAACCTGACCTCCACAGGGGCGTCGGCGCCCAGTTTCGTGACCGTCTGGCCCACCGGCGAGCCCCGTCCAATCGCAAGCAACCTCAATACGGAACCCGGTCAAGACACCCCGAACCTCGTGATCGCCAAGGTCGGCAAAGGCGGACAGGCCAGCCTGTTCAACAGCGCAGGTCAAGGACATCTCATCGCCGATCTCGTGGGATGGTTCAGCGACGCGCCGCCCGTCACCACGCCGAAGGACCTGGTCCTCGGTGCGGCGACAGGATCGAGAAAGGACAACCATGGCACGACCAACTTCCTGCCGATCCGTAGAAACGATATCCACACCAACACGGGTGCGAGGGAGGTTGGCGTCTTCTCCGGCCTCGGCCCCTTGACCTTCTTCGAGAACATAACCGGCGAAGCGGCCATCTACGTGGATTTCCCGGCTCACCGCGCGGACGCGGATCTGATCATCGACGTCGGCTGGAAGGGCACCCTCCTTGCCCTCGCCAGCGCAGACGCCCACTCCGAGGTCGCCCTCCTGGCGCGGGTACTCAAGTCAAACGGGACTGAGATCCAGAGTCACACCTTCCTCGACGAGGAAATCGGTTCGGCGCTCGAGGGCGCGGATACTCGGTCCTTCGAGGATCGATCGAAAATTCTGTTGCCGCTAACGCTCGATCCGGGCGCCGCCTATCGGGTTGAACTCGAGCTGACCTGCCATGTGAGGGCGGCGTTCAGCATCTCGGCAACCACGTGCGGCTTCTATGAAAGGGGGGCCTGGGTGAACTCCTGGGCCATCGAGTTCGATCAGGGTACCTGCGACGAGGGTGATCCCCGTCCTGGCTGCATCTGAGCCTCTGATCAGGAATGCGGTTTCCGGAGTGTGCCTTTGTCGACGGGCGCGAAGCGTCGAAAACGGCGGTGCATTCCTGCGACTTGGGAACCGCCGAGAAGCTCGGCGGTTCCCTAAGACCTACATGGCAGGACTTGGCAGGACGCCTTGCGCGCAGACCGCGTAGATATTGAGGGTACCGGTGCCCGGCGGATCCTCTCCGATTGCGGTGGCGCTCCAACCCGTGAGGTCGCTGCGCGGGATCGACGTCTTGAGGTCGAGGCCGGCGTTCTCAACGATGCTCGCGCCTCCCCCGGTAATGCCCTTGCCTTGCGGGCAGCTCACCGTGCTACCACTGAGGTCGCCGGGATTGAGTGCGAGCGGGAAGCTATCCGACACGACCTCGAAATCCCCCAGACCGGCCGTATAGTAGCCCACGACATCGACGATGACGTGGACAAGGCCGGCGTTGTTGTAGATGCGAATGAAACCGTCCGAGGCGATGGACGTCGTCACCGCATTCGGCCGGGCATCCCCGTCGGACCAGTTGAGGCTTGAGGTGCCGGGCCAGCCGCCTTCGTCCCAGACGCTGAGGAAGCTCGTGCCCGTGCCTTCAGTAACAGTGACGTTGAGCTGGACCGCAGTCGCATCCAGCGGTATGCGTGCGACGCCCGCCAGCTCGAGAAGCAAGGTCTCGGGCCCGTCCAGGGGATCGCCCAACGTGATATCGCCCGGTTCACGGGTATCGAGCACCCGGGCCTGGGGCTTGAGGGGCACGAAGGCGTCTGCACCCTCGGCCGGGCCGATCAGGCCACCGCTGGCCGTGAGGCCAACGGCAAGGGCGAGCGCGTAGTCCAGGATCCTGCGTGGGCCAGTCGTTGTATTCGCTTTCATCAATCTCACTCCATTCCTCTTTTCTTATCTTCGACGAACGAGTCGAGAATGAAGTATAGGATGAATCCAGATGAAAACACTAGGTAATTGGGAGCCACGGCATTCGCGGTGGAGGCTGAGCCTGGCGCCGCCCTTCGACGGCAGTTTGGAACGACTCAGCGCTTGCCGCGCACCTGCTCATTGCCCACTGCGGGGCAAGGGCTGCTACTCCGCAAAGATCTCGTCGAAAAAGGCCTGCATGAGCGCCCAGGAGCGGGCGTCGGCCTGTTCGTCGTACTGCAGGTTCTCGATCCCGTATGCGCCGGCGCCCGGATTCGTGAAGGCGTGGCGGGCGCCTCCGTAAGTCGCCATCTGCCAATCGACGCCGGCCGCATCCAGGGCGGACTTGAACGCGGCGATGCGCTCTGCGGGGACAAAGGCATCCGCTTCGCCGTGGGCCACGAGCACATTGGCCTTGATGTTCTTCTGCTGTTCCGGCGTGGCCGGTGGGAGTGAGCCATGGAAGCTGACCACGCCGTCCAGATCGGCCCCGGAATAGGCCATCTGCATCACGGTGGCTCCGCCGAAGCAGTAACCGACGGCCGCGAGATGGTCTCCGTGCACCAGTTCGTGCTTTTTCAGGATCTCAAGGCCGAGCAGGGCGCGCTGTTGCCAGGCCTCGACATTTTCTGTGATTTGCTTCATCCAACCGCCGGCCTCCTCCGCGTGTGAGGTCACCTTGTTGTCGCCGTACATGTCGACGGCGAAGGCCACGTACCCGAGCTCCGCAAGCATCTCGGCGCGCTCGCGGGCGTAATCGTTCAGTCCCCACCACTCGTGGACCAGGATCACACCGGGGCGCGTGCCCTCGATGGCGTCGTCGTAGACCAGGAAACCCTTGAGTGTGGTGTCTCCGTCCTTGTACTCCAGGGTTTCCGTCTGGACCGCACCGAAAGCGGCGAAGGGTAGCGTGAACAGGACAAGAACCAGCGAGGCGAGGCTGCGGTGCATGGGGCGGCTCCTATGGTTGGGGTTGGGAATCCCGCGTGCTTTCTTGAGGGAAATTCTCTGGTATCTTCCAGCCCTACACAAGCGGGAAAGTGGACCCGGTGCCCGACCTGGGTGTGAGCTCAGGCGATGAGCACAAAAAGACTATAGAGCAGGCCGCCCCCGAAGGCGCTGTACAGATAGATCCGCCCAACCTGCAGGAAGGCAACGGGCACTGCGACCAGCATGGCGAGCCCCAGGGCGGGCCAAGCCATCATCGACGTAAACAGGGACTTGATCGTCCAGTCCTTGAACAGCATCAGGATCGACACCCCTGCGAGGGTGACGATGGTGGTGAGCGCCAGCCACCCGACGTAGCGGGCTACCCAACCGAAGAGGCCTCTGCCTGCGGTTGACAATGCTCCCGTGATGCGAGACATGGATCTCCCCCTTCTTAGATTCGGCCGCATCCCAACGACCGGTCGGGTCGTCCGAGCCTACCCATGACCGATGAGCTCGTCGATATGGGTGCTCACGCTGCGTCCGAGGGCGTTGAGGTTGTAACCACCCTCCAGGCAGGAGACCACCCGCTCGTCGGCGTGCACGACCGCCAGCTCGTGGAGCTGGCGCGTGATCCATGCATAGTCGGGCTCGCGTAGGTTGAACTGGGCCATGTCGTCCTCGGCATGACCGTCGAAGCCAGCGGAGATCATGATGAGCTGGGGCTTGAAGGCGTCGATCCGCGGTAGCCAGCGTTCCTCGATGGCCGCCTTCAGCTCCTCGCCCGCCGTGCCTGAAGCAAGGGGGATGTTGACGATGTTGGGGGCGTCGGTATCGGCCCCTGTGCCGGGATAGAAGGGGTGTTGGAAGCTGGAGCAGAAGAGCACACGCTCCTCGTCTCTGAAGATGTCCTCGGTGCCATTTCCGTGATGGACGTCGAAGTCCACGACCGCGACCCTCGTGAGGCGGTGCGCCTCTAGGGCGTGGGCGGCGCCGACGGCCAGGTTGTTGAAGAAACAGAACCCCATGGCGCGGCGGCGCTCCGCATGGTGCCCCGGCGGGCGCACGGCGCAGAAGGCGGCGTGGTGCTTGTCGCTCATGACGAGATCCACCCCGAGCACCGCCGCGCCTGCAGCGCGCAAGGCCGCCTGCAGGGTACCCTTGTTCATGGCGGTGTCCCCATCGACCCAGGCCAGGACGTCATCGGCTTCGGGGGATGCTTGCTCGATCCGGCGCACGTAGCTCGGGTCATGAACGCGGATCAATTGTTCGAAGGTGGCCTCCGGGGCATCATAGTGGGTCATGAGCATCTCCATGCCGGAGGCGATGAGGCGGTCTTGAATGGCGTGCAGGCGCTCCGGCCTCTCCGGATGATGGGCGCCCATGCGGTGGCCACAACAGGCCCGGTGGCTGATGAAGGCGAGATTCATTTTTTTCTGATTCTCAGTAAGCTGTAATTCTTTTTTGATAAAACACACAAAGAAGATCGCAGTTTTCTGCGAAGCTACAGTTCGACAACAAGCTTAAACCGTTTTCCGCCGGGGGCAGAATCCCATGCGCTTGTCCGACGTCGACCAACTCTTTACCCCGAACGCCGTCGCGGTGTTCGGCGCCAGTGACCGCGAGGGCTCCGTCGCCGGGATGGTGTATCGGAACCTTCTGGCGGGTGGGTTCAAGGGGCCCTGTTACGCCATCAATCCGAAGTACGAGAAGGTGGCGGGCCGTCCCTGTTACAAGACCCTGCACGAGCTGAACAAGCAAGTAGATCTCGCGCTCATCGCCACTCCGGCGCAGAAGGTAGCGGAGATACTGGATCAATGCGGTGAATTCGGGGTCAAGGTGGCCGTGGTGCACTCCGCCGGGTTTGCCGAGCAAGGCGCGCGGGGAGCCTCGCTCCAGGAAAAACTGGTGGAAGCGGCGCGCCGCAACCGAATCCGCGTCCTGGGTCCCAACTGTCTGGGAGTCATGCGGTCGCAACACGGACTGAATGCGACCTTCGGCAACGAGCCGGCCCGGCGCGGCAACGTGGCCCTGGTCTCCCAGTCGGGGGCTGTCTGCACCGCCATGTTGGACTGGTCGGGGCCGCGGCAGCTCGGATTCTCCGCCGTGGTCTCACTGGGTGCCGCGGCGGACGTCGACTTTGGCGACGTACTGGATTATCTCGCACTCGACAGCCACACTCAGAGTATTCTGCTGTACGTGGAAGGTATCCGTGACGCCCGCCGATTCATGAGCGGGTTGCGGGCGGCTGCGCGCCTAAAGCCAGTGATTGTGGTCAAGGCCGGGCGGTACCCGGCGGGCTCCCGCGCCGCCAAGTCCCACACCGGTGCCTGGGTGGGCTCGGCGGAGGTCTTCCGCGCGGTCATGGAGCGTGCCGGTGCGGTGCAGGTGGAGGCCCTCGACCAACTTTTCGGCGCTGCTCAGGTCTTCGGTACCGGCAAGCGCTTGGCCGGTGATCGCGTGGCCATCGTCACTAACGGAGGTGGCCCCGGCGTGCTGGCGGCCGATCGCGCGGTAGAGCAGGGTCTGACCCTGGCCCCGCTCGGCGACGAGACGCGCTCGCGCTTGGAGGCGGCCCTACCGGACCACTGGTCCCACGACAACCCGGTGGACGTGATCGGCGACACGACGCCGGAACGCTACCGTATCGCCGTGGATGCCTGTCTCGCCGACCCGAACGTGGATGGGGTGTTGGCGATTCTGGCGCCCCTGGCCATGACGGACCCCATTGCCGTTGCGCGGGAAGTGATCGCCGCGGCCAAGAAGAGCCGGAAGCCGGTCCTTGCCTGCTGGATGGGGGCCTCGCGGGTTGCGGACGCCCAGACCCTGTTCGCCGAGAACCAGGTCCCCCACTTCGAGTTCCCGGGGGTGGCCGTGGAGGCCATGTCGTTTCTCGCGACCCATCAGCGCAACCAGAAGCTGCTCATGCAGTCCCCAGGCCCTCTCTCACAACGCAAGGGACCGGATGTCGAGGGGGCGCGACTGATCATCGAGGGGGTCATGGCGGAAGGCCGCAAGACCCTGGGCACGATTGAGGCCAAGGCCATCCTTTCTGCCTTCCACATCCCCACCATGCAGGCGGTGCTGGCGCGCACCCCCAACGAGGCCCTGATGGCGGCGGAGGCCCTGGGTTTTCCCGTGGTCATGAAGATCAATTCTCCGGATATTGGCCACAAGTCCGACGTGGACGGGGTGCGGCTGAACATCAGCGACGCCCAGTCCGTTCGACGTACCTTTGCCGAGATCGTGGAGCGCGCCAAGAAGCTGCGGTCGGAGGCCGTGATCTCCGGGGTCACAGTGGAGCACATGGTCTCCACCAGAGCGGCCCGAGAGCTGATGATCGGCGTCGTGCGCGAGCCTGTCTTCGGACCCGTCATCAGTTTCGGCGCCGGCGGAACCGAGGTCGAGGTGCTGGAAGACCACGCAGTGAGCCTGCCGCCGCTCAACGATTTCATCATCGAGACCATGATCGACCACACCCGGGTGGCACGCCTCATGGGGGCCTTCCGCCACATGCCCCCGATGAACCGTCACGCCCTCGCCAAGATTCTGCAGCGCGTCTCGGAGATGGTGTGCGAGCTGCCCGAGATCATAGAGATGGACATCAATCCCCTGATCGGCAACGACCAGGAGGTCGTGGCGGTGGACGCCCGTATCCGGGTCAACTACCGTCCGTCCCAGATGCCCCCTTACGGCCACATGGCCATTCACCCCTATCCGACCCAGCTCACGGAGCGCGCTCAGCTCCCGGACGGTACGGACCTGGTCATTCGCCCCATTCGCCCCGAGGATGCAAAGATGGAGCAGGACTTCGTGCGCGGGCTCTCGGAGCAGACCAAGTACTTCCGCTTCATGCAGGCGATCAAGGAGCTCACACCCGAGATGCTGGTGCGCTTCACCCAGATCGACTACGACCGGGAGATGGCCCTCATCGGGGTAGTGGAGCAGGAGGAGCAGGACGTGGAGGTCGGCGTTGCTCGTTACATGTCCCGTCCCGGGGGCGAGGCCTGCGAGTTCGCGATCGTGGTGGCCGATGAGTGGCGTAACCGCGGCATCGGCGCCCGTCTGATGCGCTCGCTGATGCAGAATGCGCGCGAGCGGGGATTTCGGGTCATGGAAGGGGAGGTGCTGACCGCCAATACCCGCATGCTGGCCCTGGTGCAGTCCTTGGGTTTCAGATTGGAACGGGATAAGTTGGACCCGGGTATCAAGCTGGTGAGCAAGATTCTGTAGGCGCCGCGGTGCGGCCGAGCTGGTCGTGGAACGACATACCGGGGCTCAAAGGGGGAAGCCGGCGCGCAGGCGCTCCGCCTCCTGCGCCACCTGCTGGAGCCTGACCACTATCCGTTTCGCGTCACCCGCCTTGGCCGATCTCTCCAGGTCCTGGAGAGCCGTGTCCAAGGCCGGTAAGCCGCAATAACTGGTCGCACCGCGCATGTGGTGGGCCGCCTCGCCTAGACCGGGCCAGTCTTCGGCTTCGAATCGCCCACTTAAAATCGCCATCTCACGCGGCAGACCCAGCAGAAGGGATTCGAGCATCTCGCGGGCAAGACCCATGTCGCCGCCGGCGGCCGCGAGGGCTGCGGTCTCGTCTCGGGTCGGAAGCTTCGTGCCTGATTCAGGGCTGGACGTTTCCAAAGGTTCCTCCATTGCATCTCTCCATTGTTCTCATCGTTTTTCGGGAAACATAGCCACTAAAGACCAGGCAAGTCCAGCGTTCGATGCAAGTCGGACGCCGATTTCGGGGGCGGCACATCTTCCCGGGCCTTTCTCCGCCCGAGAACCTGTTGCACAATCAGAAGAACGAACAACCCGATTCCGCCCGAGGGCGGCAGGCCAAGGTCCATGGACTATCCCACCATCGAAGCGTTTGTCGGCAATACCCCCTTGGTGCGCCTGCAGAGGCTACCGGGCGATTCGGACAACCGCATCCTCGTCAAGCTGGAGGGAAACAACCCGGCGGGCTCGGTGAAGGACCGACCGGCGCTCAGCATGATCAAGCGCGCGGAGGAGCGCGGAGACATCAAGCCCGGAGATACCTTGATCGAGGCCACCAGCGGCAATACGGGAATTGCGCTGGCCATGGCGGCGGCCATCAAAGGCTACCGTATGATTCTGATCATGCCTGAGAACATGAGCGTGGAGCGTCGGGCGGTGATGAAGAGCTATGGGGCGGAGATCGTACTCACGCCCCGGAAAGGCAGCATGGAGGCGGCCATCGATCTGTCGCGGGAGATGGAGGCACGTGGCGACGGCAGGATTCTGGATCAGTTCTCCAACCCGGACAACCCGCGGGCGCACTACGAGACGACCGGGCCCGAGATCTGGGGAGATACCGAGGGGACCGTCACCCATTTCGTGAGCTCCATGGGCACCACGGGCACCATCATGGGCACGGGACGTTATCTCAAGGAGCAGAATCCCCAGGTGCAGATCGTCGGCGTGCAGCCCCGGGAGGGCTCCAGCATCCCGGGTATCCGCCGCTGGCCGCAAGAGTATCTTCCCAGCATCTACGACCCCGGCGGTGTGGACCGCATCATTGACGTCTCGCAGGACCAGGCGGAGCAGACGGCGCGGGACCTTGCCGCCCGTGAGGGGATTTTCGCCGGCGTCTCCTCGGGCGGCGCGGTGGCTGCGGCTCTGGAGCTCTCCAAGGAGCTCCGTGCAGCAATTATCGTCGCCATCATCTGCGATCGGGGGGATCGGTATCTGTCCACGGGCGTCTTTCCCGCCTGAGTAGACCGAGAATTTGTCCAAGAAGAAGCGAAAGCCCTTACCCCGGGAGCCCGTCGAGGCCGAAATCGAGTCGCTTTCCGACGAAGGCCGGGGGCTCACACATATCGACGGCAAGGCCGTGTTCGTTCAGGGCGCGCTGCCGGGAGAGCGGGTGCGCTTCCGCTATACAAGAATCCAAAGGCAGTTCGACGAAGGGACGGTCGTTGAGGTCCTGAGCGCCTCGCCCCAGCGTGTCGAGCCTCGCTGCCCCCACTTCGGCGTCTGCGGTGGCTGCAGCCTGCAGCACATGGACACTGCCGCCCAGATCGGCATGAAGCAGGAGATTCTCCGCGATGTGCTCGCCCGTATCGGCAAGGTGCAGCCGCAAGAGTGGTTGCCGCCATTGAACGCCGAGCACTGGGGCTACAGACGCAAGGCCCGTCTTGGGGCGCGCTTCGTTGCCAAGAAGGGAAGGGTGCTCGTGGGTTTTCGGGAGCGGGGCGCCTCCTTTATCACCGACCTCACGCGTTGCGACATCCTGCACCGGACAGTAGGGGAACGGGTTCAGGCGATCGCCGGGGTCGTTGATGGCCTGTCGATTCGAACGCGGCTGCCTCAGATCGAGGCGGCCATGGGAGACGGCCCCTGCGTGCTGGTGTTTCGGGTCCTCGACCCACCGAGCGAGGCCGATCTGGAGAGCTTGCGGGCCTTCGGCGAAGCCGAGGGGTTTCACGTTTACCTGCAGGAGGGCGGTCCGGAAACCATCCGGCCGCTGCCGGGACAAGCGGTTGATCTACACTACAGCCTGCCGCGCCACAACGTTCGAGTCTATTTCCAGCCGGCGGACTTCACTCAGGTGAACCTGGAGCTCAATCGCAGGATGGTGGATCGCGCGTTGGACTTTCTGGATCCGCAGGCGGACGAGCGGGTGCTGGACCTTTTCTGTGGTCTCGGCAACTTTGCGTTGCCCATCGCCCGCCGCGCGGCGGAAGTAACCGGCGTCGAAGGGGACGAGGGACTCGTGGTCCGCGCCCGTGCCAACGCTGTGCGCAACGGGCTACATAACGTGCGTTTTCACACCGCGGATCTATGCGGGGAGCTGGAGCTTGCGCCCTGGCTGCGGGAGCCTTTTCACAAGGCGCTCCTGGACCCGCCCCGCAGCGGAGCGCTGCAGGTCCTGGATTGGTTACCGGCGATGGGTGTCAAGCGCCTGGTCTATGTCTCCTGTTACCCTCCCACCCTGGCGCGGGATGCAGATCGGCTGGTCAATGGACTCGGCTATCGGCTTGTTGCAGCGGGGGCCATGGATATGTTCCCGCACACCGCGCACGTGGAGTCCATGGCAGTATTCGAGAAATCTGAAAAAGGCTAACAGATGGGTGTCGAAATTGAACGAAAGTTCCTGGTAAAAAACGACTCGTGGCGCGATCAGGTCGAGTCGGAGGCGCATGTCATGCAGGGCTATCTGGCCAACAACGCCAACGCGACGGTGCGGGTGCGGGTGAAGGGGGAGGATGCCTTTCTTACGATCAAGGGGGGCGGTGAAGGCATTCGCCGCAGCGAGTACGAGTACCCGATTCCAGTAAGCGACGCCGAGGCCATGCTGCGGGAGCTGGCGGTGTCACCGGCCATCGACAAGGTACGCTACAAGGTCAAATGCGGCGACCACTTCTGGGATTTGGATTTCTTCGCCGGGGACAACCAAGGGCTGGTGATGGCGGAGGTGGAGCTGTCCACTGAGGACGAGACGTTCGAGATGCCCGATTGGGCGGGTGAGGAGGTCTCTGGCGACCCCCGCTACTACAACGTGAACTTGGCGCGGAATCCTTATCGGCACTGGTGATCCTGCGTTTGGCACCTAGCAGGGGGTTGAAACGATCCATCCATGGGATTCTCTTAACAGGGAACCGGAAAAGCGCGGTTTCCCGGTTCCTGCTCCTGACAGTCTGCTGCCTGCTCGCTGCCTGCGGCGGGGGGGAGGAGCAGGACAGGGCTCTGCGTATGGGTCTGGCCAGCGCGCCGCGGAACCTGGACCCGCGTTTTGCCACCGACGCCACCTCCGAACGCATCAATCGGCTGCTCTACGAGCGGCTGGTGGAATTCGATGCCCAGAGTCTGCCCGTTCCCTCGTTGGCGAAATGGGAACAGCGCTCGCCGACGCGCTATCTGTTCGTTCTGGGTGAGGACAGACGCAGGTTCAGTGACGGCAGTCCGCTCACCGCGGCGGACGTTGCAGCCACCTATGCCTCCATCCTGGATCCGGCGAGCGCATCTCCCCACCGCGCCCTCCTCAGCATCATCGAGGAAATCCGTACCGAAGGACCGGATCGTTTGGAGTTCCGACTTGCGGAGCCCGATCCACTGTTTCCGGCGTATCTCGGCATCGGTATCTTGCCGGCGCCGCTGATTCGCAAGGGGCACCCGTTCCAGCAGGACCCGGTCGGCAGCGGGGCGTTTCGTTTCCTCGACTGGCCCGAGGCGGGCCGTCTGCGTTTGAAGCGTCGCCGGGACGGCCGGCAGTTCGAGTTTCTGACCGTGAAGGACCCCAGCGTCCGCATCATGAAACTGCTGCGTGGCGAGATCCAGATGCTGCAGAACGACCTTTCCCCTGAGCTCGTGAGCTATCTGCGCCAGCAGCCCGGGGTGCGCGTCACCGAACGCGATGGGGTCAACTTCTCCTACCTCGGCTTCAATCTTGAGGACCCGGATACCGGACGGTCCGAGGTCCGCCGCGCCGTCGCCTATGCCATCGATCGGGAGGCGGTCCTGCGATTTCTGTTCCAAGGGTCAGGGCGGCCCGCTCAGGGGATGTTTCCGCCGGAACATTGGGCAGGTGGCAAGGGGCTTGCGAGCTACGACCATGATCCCGAGCGTGCTCGGGCGTTACTGGAGGAGGCCGGCTACGGCGACGAGCGTCCCCTACGGCTGGTCTACAAGACCTCCAGCGACCCCTTTCGGGTACGCCTCGCTACGGTCATACAGGCGCAGCTGAAGCGGGTTGGGATCCTGGTGGATGTGCGCAGCTACGATTGGGGTACCTTCTACGGGGACATCAAGGGAGGGCGATTCCAACTCTACGGCCTCTCCTGGGTGGGCATCCGGACGCCCGACATCTTCCGTTATGCCTTTCACAGTGCCTCCGTGCCGCCGGAAGGGGCCAACCGGGGCCGTTACCGCAGCGGATCTGCGGATGCGCTCATCGAGACCGCCCGTGCCGATCCGGATATGGATCGCCAGGCGACGCTCTACGGTGAGCTGCAGGCATTGTTGCTTGAGGATCTGCCCTACATCCCCCTGTGGTACGAGGACCAGATCTACGCCTGCCGGCGGGAGGTCACCGGCTACCGACTGGCCGCGGACGGCAACTACGATGGGCTCGCGAACGTGGCCCTGAGAACGGGGCAGGAGGCACAGCTTGCCGGAGTGCGCTAGGCGTATCTTGGTCGATCTCTCCCTGCAGACCTTGGATCTTTTCGATGGGCGTACACGGCAGAAACGCTATCGCGTATCCACCGGACGGCGGGGCCCCGGCGAGCGGAGGGACAGCGGCTGCACGCCCCGCGGCCTGCACCGGGTTCGCATCCGCATCGGGGCGGGCTGTCCGGAGGGAACCGTGTTCGTGGGACGGCGGCCTACGGGGGAGATCTACGAACCGGAGCTCGCCGCGCGTTCTCCCGGGCGTGACTGGATCCTTACCCGCATCCTCTGGCTGACGGGTGTGGAAAGCGGTCGAAACCGGGGCGGAAATCTGGACAGCCTGCGCCGCTTCATCTACGTCCACGGTTGCCCCGATTCCGAGCCCATGGGCGTCCCTCGATCCCATGGCTGCATCCGTATGCGCAACTCGGATCTGATCGAGCTGTTCGATCTGGCGCCCGCCGGGATTGAGGTGGAGATCCGCGAGGGAAACCAAGCCTGTGTTTGACGCATTCGCGGCCCGTATCGGCTCCGCTGTCCTTGTGGTGCTCGGCGTGTGCACCCTCGTGTTCCTGCTCATCCACCTGGTGCCCGGTGATCCTGTGGAGGCGATGCTCGGGGAAAGCGCCCGACCGGCAGACCGTGCGGCAATGCGCCAAGCTCTCGGTCTGGATCGTCCTTTGAGCGAGCAATATCTGACGTATCTCGGCCGGCTGGTCCGACTGGACCTCGGGCAGTCCTTTCACTACCAGCAGCCCGTGCGGGTTCTGCTCGCCGAGCGCATCCCACCGACCTTGGAGCTGACTGCCGCCGCCCTGGCCCTGGCGCTGCTGCTGGCGGTTCCCCTCGGCGTGATGGCCGCGCGCCACCGCGGCGATGCGCTGGACTCCGGGGCCATGAGCTTCTCCCTCCTCGGAATCTCCGTGCCCAACTTTTGGCTCGGTCCGGTGTTGATTCTGGTGTTCTCCCTCTGGTTGGGATGGACGCCGGTGAGTGGGCGCGACGGCGCCTTGAGCCTGGTCCTCCCTGCCCTCACCCTGGGCACAGCTCTCGCGGCGGTGCTGGCGCGTATGGTGCGCAGCAGTGTGCTCGAGGTGCTCGGAGAGGATTATGTGCGCACCGCGCGCGCGAAGGGGCTCTCGGAGGCCGCTGTGCTGTGGCGCCATGCCCTGCGCAACGCCTGGCTGCCGGTCCTGACGCTGGTTGGGCTGCAGCTCGGCGGGCTTCTCGGCGGGGCCGTGATCACGGAGACGGTATTCGCGTGGCCCGGTGTCGGAAGCCTGTTGGTGGAAGCCATTCAGAGCCGGGACTACCCGGTGGTTCAGGCCTGCGTGCTGCTCATCAGCCTGGCCTATGTGCTGGTCAATACCCTGACGGACCTGGCTTACGCCTGGGTGGACCCGAGGATTCGGGCTGGCTGATGCAAAACCTCCGCACCTGGCTACCGCTGGGATTGCTGGGCCTGTGGGCGATCGCCGTCCTGGCCGCCCCCTTGCTGCCGCTCTCGCCGAATGCGATCGATCTGCCGGGCATCCTCGCGGAGCCCGGTTCGGATTCGCTGCTCGGCAACGACGACCTGGGCCGCCCGGTACTCGATCGTCTTTTGGTTGGGGCGCGGACCTCTTTGTTCGTCGGGCTCGGGGTGGTAGCCCTGTCCTCCCTTCTCGGAGTGCTGGTCGGCGGATTCGCGGCCCTTGCCGGCGGCTGGGTGGACCTGGCGCTGGTCCGGGTCATCGACGTCTTTCTTGCCTTCCCCGGTATTCTGCTGGCCATTGCGCTGGCGGGCATCATGGGGCCAGGGATCGAGAACGTCATCATCGCCCTTGCCACAGTGGGCTGGGTCGGCTACGCGCGGCTGGCGCGCGCCCAGATTCTCTCCCTCAAGCAACGGGACCACGTGACCGCCGCGCTGGCCCTCGGGGCGAGGCCGGGACGGATACTGCGCGTGCACCTTCTGCCCCTCGCAATGGCGCCGCTCATCGTCGAGGCCACCTTCGGAATGGCGGGGGCCGTGATCGCCGAGGCCGGGTTATCCTTCCTGGGGCTCGGGGTGCAGCCACCGGACGCCTCCTGGGGCAGTATGATCCGAGATGGCGTCGGTTACATGCTGGTGGCCCCACACCTTGTGCTGGCTCCGGGTGTCGCGATCGTGCTGGTGGTGCTGTCGGTCAACCTGCTTGGCGACGGATTGCGCGACCGCCTCGACGTTCGCACGGGTACCGATTGAGCCGGGGGACAGCGGACGTCCGCTGTGGTACAAACATTCACCGTTGTGCTAAAGGCGATCCTGATGAGACGTGGAATGAATGGGAGCGGACGGAAGGCGCGGGGCGGCGAGGGGAGCTCCGACGGCGCCGGGGGGGCTTGAACCGTGTCCCTGGGGCCCGTGATGCTGGACCTGGAAGGTACGGCGCTTAGCGCAGAGGAGGAGGAGCTCCTTCGCCACCCGGCGGTGGGCGGGGTCATCCTCTTCTCACGCAACTTCCAGAGCCCGGCACAAATCACGGCCCTGACGGCCGCTCTGCATAGGCTGCGTGAACCGCATCTGTTGGTCGCGGTGGACCAGGAAGGAGGGCGGGTTCAGCGTTTTCAAGACGGCTTCACCCGATTGCCGCCGCCGGCCCGTTTTGGCGAGCTGAACCGCAAATACCCGGTACGGGCAAGGCGTGCCGCCGAGTCGGTCGGCTGGCTGATGGCGGCGGAGCTGCGATCCGTGGGCGTGGACTTCAGCTTTGCGCCCGTGCTGGACCTGGATCGGGGCGTTAGCCGCGTGATCGGCGATCGCGCCTTCGCCGAGGGCGTGAACGCCGTGTCCGATCTGACGATGGCCTGGTCTGACGGGGTGCGGGCGGCGGGCATGGCGGCGGTCGGCAAGCATTTTCCGGGTCACGGGGGTGTGGCGGAGGACTCTCACGAGGAGCTGCCCACCGACCCGCGCAGCTACGAGGACATCGAGATGGAGGACCTGGTGCCCTTCGGGCGTCTGATCCGCCACGGGCTGGAGGCGATCATGCCGGCCCATGTGGTCTACCCGAGGGTGGACCCAAGGCCGGCCGGCTTTTCCGCTTTCTGGCTGCGTCGGGTGTTGCGCGAGCGGATGGCCTTCCAAGGCGTCATCTTCAGCGACGATCTGAACATGGCGGCGGCGGCGGCCGGCGGAAGCTACCCGGAGCGCGCCCGGGCGGCCCTGGACGCGGGATGCGATCTGCTGCTGGTGTGCAACAACGGCCCGGCAGCGGTCGAGGTGCTCGAAGCGCTGCACGATCATGACGACCCAACGGCGCACCTGCGCTGCCTGCGAATGCACGGGCGCGGCAGCTTCGACCGCACTCGCCTGCATCTGGACCGCCGCTGGCAGGACGCGATTCGGGTGGTCGGCGAGCTTGAAGAGAAGAGCTCGCTGAGTCTGGAGCTCTGACTGGGCTGTTTGAAAGGGTCTCGGCAGGATCGCGAGTTGAGAGGGCGAACAGATCATGAGCATCACGCGCGAGCAATATGAGGCCGTCGCGGCGAGAGCCCGGCTTCTCGTGCCCGCAGAGGAGATGGAGCGGATCCTGGACCGGCTGGCCGAAGCGATCACCGCAGTCTTGGCCCACAAGGATCCCCTGGTGCTCTGTGTGATGACCGGTGGGGTGATCGCGGCCGGTCGCCTGCTGCCGCGGCTGGGGTTTCCCCTGCGGCTCGACTATGTCCACGCCACACGCTACCGGGGCGAGACGAGCGGTGGCCGGCTCGAGTGGCTGCACCGCCCGTCCCCCAGGATAGCCGGTCAGCATGTGCTGGTGGTCGATGACATCCTGGATGAAGGCGTAACCCTGGACGCCATCGTCCGCGCTGTACAGGAGGACGGCGCCGCGAGTGTGCACTCCGCAGTATTGGTTGAGAAGAACCGTGAGCGTCACGTCGAGTGCCGTGCGGATTTCGTCGGCGTGCGGCTTCCCGACCGGTATCTTTATGGCTACGGTCTCGACTACAAGGAGTATTTTCGCAATGCGGACGGCATATTTGCCGTAGCCGACGAAGACGTATGATCGTTTCTGTGCTTGCCTCGGCGAAAATACGAAAACAATAAAATAATTATGCGCCTTTTGACTCTACCCAGGATTTCGGTTACTTAAAAGACCGAGCGGCTACGAACTGCATTCGTCGGCCCGGGTTAGGCCGATCCGAGCGGCGTGTTCGCATCTTCGATGCGTAACGGCTTTCGCTGTCGTCGACACCGCCTGCAACCCCATAGAGAGGAGGATTGTCTGATGCAATCGTTAGATAGCTACCGCAATCGGCACGCGGAGCTGCTGCAGATGATCGAGGATCTGCGATCCATTCTGAGCCCCGAGCAGCTCAAGATCCGGCCGAATGCCAAGACGGCCTACGAGCTGCTCTGCGATCTCTCCGATAAGGTCAAGATGCACTTGGCGGAGGAAGACAAGGGTCTGTATCCGACCTTGCTGATCCATGAGGACCCCAAGGTAAAGTCGATCGCCTGGGGCTTCATCAGCGGTGAGAAGCCGCTGCGTAAGACGTTCGACGACTACCACAAGAAGTGGCTGAAAAACTGCGACTTCAACTTTACGGAGGATTTTCTGCAGGAAACCCGTGAAGTCTTCGACATGCTGACGTACCGGATCGAGCGTGAGCAGCAGGTACTGTTCCCCAAGCTGCTCGAGATCGGCATGTTTCGGGAGGCGCGCGCCTGACGCCCTGACAAGTTTTCGATCCTCTTCCACTACTAAGCCGGCGACTGGTTTCCAGCGCCGGCTTTTTTGGTTTAGGCTCCTGCCTCCGGTACACTGAAACCTTGGCGGCGGAGGGGATGCGCAAATATGGGCCGACTTGCGGTCATCGGGGGCTCGGGCTTCGCCGAGATGAGGGGTCTCGAGGTGCAGCGCCGGGAACAAGTCAAGACCCCCTATGGCCTTCCTTCGGCGCCGGTGATCCACGGCGTGCTCGGCGGTCTCGATCTGCTGTTTCTGCCTCGGCACGGCGCGTATCACAGCATCCCGCCGCACCGGATCAATTATCCTGCCAACATCTGGGCACTGAAGGACCGTGGAGCGGAACGGATCGTAGGTCTGGCGGCCGCCGGCGGTATCGGTGCGGCCTACGGCCCCGGTGTCCTGGCGGTTCCCAATCAAATCGTAGACTACACCTATGGCCGCAACCACAGCTTCCACGACGGCGATGGCGAGGCCGTGGTTCACATCGACTTCACCCGCCCCTATTGCGAAAAACTGCGCCGAACCCTGCTGGGCGCTGCGCACTACGCGGACCTGGAGATGGTGGACGGCGGAACCTACGGTGTCACGCAGGGACCGCGCCTGGAGACGGCGGCTGAGGTTGTCCGGCTGGAACGCGACGGCTGCGATCTGGTGGGCATGACGGGTATGCCGGAAGCGGCACTGGCGCGGGAGCTCGACCTCTGCTACGCCTGCTGCGCCTTCGTCGTCAACTGGGCAGCGGGCAAGGTAGAGGGCGAGAACGTCCTGGAAGAGATCGAGACCAACCTCGAGCGATGCAGCTCCAAGGTCGAGCGCCTTCTGGCGGCCCTGGCAATAGAGGACTAGTACAGGCGCTCCCAAGACTCCGCAGCAAGAGACAGAGAGAGTCTCACGCGAAGCCGCGAAGGGCGCAGAAGATCCAATGGCGTGATGACTGTTAGAG
This sequence comes from Pseudomonadota bacterium, assembly GCA_034716535.1. GTDB lineage: Bacteria > Pseudomonadota > Gammaproteobacteria > Chromatiales > Chromatiaceae > JAYEJW01. The sequence continues at coordinate 62 of JAYEJW010000432.1, read as the reverse complement.
AAACTAAGGCGCTGTTGGACTAGGTGCCAGCGGCCTGGACCATACGTGGTTTTGACGATCAA
>JAYEJW010000431.1:0-1744 GCA_034716535.1 Pseudomonadota bacterium | reverse complement strand
GTCAGCAAATGCAGTACGAAGATGGCGATGCCCTTGTCACGGGCCAGTTGCCGCAGGCTCGCGGCGCCCAGGCCGGTGCTGGAAAGCGGGTCGTCGGCGCCGCGCGCACCGGCATCGGTCACTAGCACGACATAGCGCGCGTCGTGGCCCGTCCAGTTCATCGACTCAATCGCCTGTTTTATCCCGGCATAGGTATCCTCAATGAAGTCCCGACTGGAGGACCTGGCGGCCTGTAGCGATTTTACCCGGGACAGAAAACCCGCCCCGTCGCGGCCCTGTTCCAGATCGACATAGGTACGCACCAGATAGTCTAGCCGGGGGGCCGCTCTCAGGTTATCGCGAAAGGCCACCAGGCCGAAGTTCACATTACCGAGCAAGTTGGCATTGCCCAGTGTGTCATAGATTCTCTCGACCGCTTCCCGGGTCCGCTCGATGTAGGGGTCCATCGACAGGGTGGAGTCAATGACGAACACCAGTCCCGCGGTGTAGGCCGAGCCGACCGGCGCCTCGCCTGGCGTGCCCGGCTCGCGGTCCAGCGGAACGCTCGAGACCTGGAGCAGACGCGCCTGCTCGTTGCCCAGATAGATATCTTCGTGGTGACGGATGGGTACGAGGTAGAAATCTTCCCGGATATCGATGTAGCCGGGCGGCTGAATGGCTACCACCGGCGAGTCTGCGGAGAGGTGTTCGTGCTCGGCCTCCTGGTAGAGTCGGTCATAGGCTGCCAGGTCGCGCTGGCGGACGAGCTGGCGCACCGAATCCTGGTCCCTGAAAAGGAGCACCCGATCGTGGCCGACCGGATCGCGAAAGGCTGCCGTCAGTCCATGGTTCCACTCGAGAGTACTGGCCAGCGGCAGCCAGCCGGCGCGGGCGCCGTGCCGATCCGTGCCGACCTCTATCCACTCCGTGCCGCCAAGCGTGCCACGTGCATAGACATAGAAGGCGGTGAAAGGTACCACCGCCTCGCGGCCCTTCCCGCCCGCTTCAGCGGACAGGCGGGCACCCGGCACCGCCAGCACGCGCTGGTAGAGCTCGCGCTTGCCCTCCATCAACAGCGGCTCGCCACCGCCACCGGCCGGTTCGGCGCAGATCGCCAGCAGGGGCGTCACGCCGAGCACGAGTACCATTAAAAACCTTGTCATGATTTCAACCTCCCGGAAAACTATTGCCACTGAAGCATCAGGCGCTGGGCGCGTTCGTCACCGGCCGCAGCAGACTGCTCCACGCGCTTGCGCAGATCCTGCAGACGTGCCGCGGCCTCCTCGATGCCCGCAGCGACCGCCATGCTGTACCACTTGTAGGCCTGTTCGGGTTCGTCGTTCAGCGAGTCAGGGTTGGCGGCAGCGTGGAAGGCCGGATCGGCCTGGGTCCCCAGCACCAGGGCGGCCTGCCCGTGGCCATGACGCGCAGCGAAGCGATACAGCAGGTAGGCGTCATCGGAATACCCCTCGCCCTGCAGTCGTTCGGCCTCGACGAAAACCGTATTAGGATCGAGCTCTGTGCGGCCGCTACGCAAGTCCGAGACGAAGGCCCGCGCCCTGTCGCCCGCCCGTATGGCCGCAGCGCTATCCTCCGCCGGCGGCGCTGGCGGAGGCAGATCCACATCGACCTGCGGTGCCGCCGGCAGTTCGGGCAGGGGTGTTGGTTGCTTGTCATCCGGCACCAGCCACACGGCGAGGAGCGTGACGACAGCGACCACAGCCATCAATGCCTTGGCACGAAGGGGGATCTTCGCACCTTTCCT
>JAYEJW010000430.1:0-1755 GCA_034716535.1 Pseudomonadota bacterium | reverse complement strand
CAGCACCTGAGAGACCTGTAAGCAGAGCGGTAAAACGTGAGAAAAGTTCAAGGTCAATAACAGAGTCTATCTCTTTTTCGCGACACCATTTCAAAAAAGAGAGTGTAGACGTAGCGATATTTATGCAGCGGGGGGCGAACGGCCTCGTGGGGCTCGCGCTCGGGGTTGCCTTCCTGCTCCGCGCAGTCGGTGATGCGTTCGGCACCGTCGCGCCGAACGGGGTCGAGCTCGTCAGTTCGTGGCCGTCATGGCTGTCACCCATCGGTTGGGGTCAGCAGATGCGGCCCTTCTACCAGGACAACTGGGCCATTGGGGCGCTGTTCCTCGGCTTCGCCGTGCTCGTCGTCGGCCTCGCCTATCGGCTGTCCGCAGGCAGGGACCTCGGCGCAGGACTCATACGCGAGCGCCCCGGTCCGGCCTCAGCCTCTCCCAGGTTGTTGAGCCCCTGGGGACTGGCGTGGCGCCTCCAACGGGCTCCGCTCCTGGCGTGGACCGTGGGAATGGTGATCATGGGTGGCACGTTTGGCGCGGTAGGAACCACCGCTGACGACTTCGAGAACGTGAGCCCACAGTTGACCGAGATGCTGCAGGAGCAGTTTCCCGGGGCGGACCTCGTCGACGTCCTCGCGGCGTTCATGATGGGCTTCCTTGGCGTAGCTGCCGCCGGATACACCATTCAGGCCCTGCTGCGCATGCGCGCGGAGGAAGTGTCCGGGCGGCTCGAGCCCGTACTCGCGACGTCCGTCGACCGTGGGAGGTGGCTCGCGAGCCACGGCGTCATCGCGGGGCTCGGCACGGTGGCAGTGATCGGGGCGATGGGCCTCGCGGCAACGCTCGGCTATGTCGCGGCGGGAGGCGATCTCGCCGGGGGCCTTGGCCAGACGGGAGCCGCGCTCACTCAGTTACCCCCCGCTCTCGCGCCCCGATTCGCGCCAGCGATCGGATGGGCCGCCCTCGCCATCAGCCTTGTGGTCGGGCAGTTGGGCGAGATGCTCAAGCTCCCTCAGGCTGCCATGAACCTGTCCCCCTTCACGCACATGCCCGCCGTCCCTGCCGAGGTGCTCGCCATCACGCCGATCGCGCTCCTCCTCACCGCGACCCTCGCATTCGTGGCGAACGCCGTGGCGGCGTTCCGGCGTCGCGACCTTGCCATTCCCGCGTAGGCGTCGGCTCGCCGCGACACCGCGACCGGTGCTAACTGATCTGATGCTGTATCCCGAACCGACTGACTACTTCGGCGCCGATATCGATCCGCCATCACCCAGTCCAGTCCTCGAGCTTCTATCCGGGACCCACAAGCAACCCGCGTCCGCCAGTTCTGGACCTAGGAGAAGACCGAGGAGATCCACCGGCCAATCAGGTGTGCCGCAATGATGACAAGTGCAGCCACCACCAGATGCTCGGTCACGACCGGTCCCGCCCTCGCGCCCTGCGAACGCGCCAAGTTCCAACTCAGCAACGACAGTGCAAGAGCCCCCCATAGAATCGATACAACAACGGCGGTATCGAGGTCGAGCACAATCACCGGTATGGCGAACGTAAGGGCCATTGACAGCTTCGAGGCGAACGTGGCGATCGTGGAAATCCAGACCTCGCGTGTGCTGTGAACACCCTCCGCCTCTTCCGAAACGTGAATGCCAAGTGCGTCGGACAGCGAATCTGCCACTGCGATGGTGAAGACCCCACCTATAACAGCCAGCCGCGAGCTAGTGCCAGCCGAAAGGCCCACAAGCAGGCCGAGAGTCGTGATGACCC
>JAYEJW010000429.1:0-1759 GCA_034716535.1 Pseudomonadota bacterium | reverse complement strand
TCGGGACGACGCCGTTGCGGCGCTACCTCGATGCGCCCGAGGTGGGGCGGGACTGTCCGGACAGCGACACGCTGCGACGGGCCTTCCGCTGCACGGTCACCCGTCGCCAGCGCCGCGGCGACGGCACCATCAGCCTGGCCGGCAAGCGCTTCGAGATCCCCGGGCGCTACCGTCACATCGAACGCCCGCAAGTCAGATATGCCCGTTGGGACCTGCGTTCGGTCGAGCTGATCGACCCCCGTACCCGGGCCTGCCTGTGCCCCCTCTATCCCCTGGACAAGGCCGCCAACGCCAGTGGACAGCGCCGCACGCTGGAGCCGGCGGACGAACAGCGCCTCGCGGCTTCTCCACCGCGCGGCGAACTCCCACCGCTGCTGCGCAAGCTCCTGGCCGAGTATGCCGCCACCGGCCGCCCCCCGGCCTATCTCCCCAAACAACCCACTGACCCGGAGTCCGGCTCATGAACAAGAAGCTGCTCGCCCTCTATGGCCTGAAATGGAAGCCCTTCTCCCCGGAACTGCCCACCGAGGCGCTGTATCTCACCCCCGCCACGGAGAACTTCTGCTGGCGGATCGAACACAGCCTGATCCGTGAGGGCGGCTTCGCCTCGATCGTCGGCGATCCCGGCACCGGCAAGAGCGTGGTCCTGCGCCTGATCGCCGATCGCCTGCAACGACTCCAGGACCTCAGCGTCGGCGCGATCACCCACCCCAGCAGTAACCTGGCCGACTTCTACCGCGAAATGGGCGACCTGTTCGGCGTCGAGCTCAAACCCCACAACCGCTGGGGCGGCTTCAAGGTGCTGCGCGAACGCTGGCTGACCCACCTGGAGGGAACCCTGCTTCGGCCCGTGCTGCTGATCGACGAGGCCCAGGAGATGCACCCCTCGGTGCTGAGTGAACTGCGCCTGCTCTCCAGCATGCAGTTCGACTCCCGAACGCTGCTCACCGTCGTGCTCGCCGGTGACAACCGCCTGAGCACCAAGCTGCGCCGCGACGAACTGCTGCCTCTGGGCAGTCGCATCCGCGCCCGCCTGGCCATGGAGTACGCCGACCGCGAGGAACTGATGGATTGCCTGAAACACCTTCAGGTCACCTCGGGCAATGCCCACTTGATGAGCCCGCAACTGATGCAAACCCTCTGCGACCATGCCTTGGGAAACTACCGCGTGCTCACCAGCCTGGCCGCCGAACTGCTCGCCTCGGCCGCACAGCAGGAAATCACCCAACTCGATGAAAAACTCTTCCTTGAAGTCTTCGGGTCCGCCACTCCCCGTTCCCGAAAAACCGCCTGAGCCCGCTCAAGAGGAAAACCCGAATGGATCAACAACCGCAGATACCGATCGAACCGCCAAGACTCACCGATGAGGCGGCCAGCCAACTGCTCGAGTTCCTGTACGACATCCTCACCGCGTTCGAGAACCATTACGGTCATCAGCTGCGGCGTTACCAGGAAGCCGACGAACTTCCTCAATATGACCTGTTCGCCAGCGACGACGAGGAAAATCCTCCGTTCTGACCCGGGTCCCGCTACAACGGCCGGAAGGTTGCCGCGCCAGCCTTCCGGCCGCGTTGCAGGCAGCTCCATCAAATAACGTGGAAAAACGCACATCAATTACTGTGGTCACGCTCACTTTTCGTCAACTTCAAGACACTGAGGCTATCGACGGCCGGCATCTCGAGAATCATGATCCGGCTGAGCGGCATATTACAGCCGGTTTATGAGGAGATATTAAACGACGTCAAGCAGGGGACGAAAA
>JAYEJW010000428.1:0-8979 GCA_034716535.1 Pseudomonadota bacterium | reverse complement strand
CTGCCGTTTCTAGGTTCAAGCTTGTTCGCGTGGCGGTTTCCACCTCCGACGATGACAATCGACAGCGCGCTTTTCTCCACGACCCTGATCTGGGTAGTCGGCATTCTCTACGGGCTGGCCCTCATCGCGGCCCTGCGCATGGCGCCGTGGGGCAAGTTTCGCGATTCCGAACAGCTCCACGTCTTTCTCGGGGCGGTTGTGGTGCTGCTGTTTCTGTGGCACATGCAGGCCAACGTCCAGCCGGGGCTGTCCTTCCACTTGCTCGGCCTGACTGCCGTCACCTTGATGTTCGGTTGGTCGCTGGCGGTCATCGCCGCGTCGCTGGCACTGCTGGGGGTCACAATCAACACGGGGGGCGGCTGGGAGAGTTTTGCCATCAACGCCTTGATCGGCGGCGTCATCCCGATCACGCTCACGCAGATCCTCTTGATCCTCATCCGCTGGTACCTGCCCAAGCACTTCTTCGTCTACGTGTTGGTGAACGGGTTTCTCACCGCCGGGTTCGTCGGCGTGGCCTCGGGCTATCTGGTCACCTGGCTGCTGGTGTTTAGCGGGGCCTACAGCTTTGCCCAGCTGGATCAGACCTTTCTGCCCTTCTTTCCGCTGATGTTTCTGCCGGAGGCCATGCTGAACGGGTGGATCATGGCCGTGCTCGTTGCCTTCCGTCCCCAATGGGTCTATTCCTTTAGCGACGACCTGTATCTCAAGGGTAAGTAAAGGGAAGCGGCGAATGGCATGGTGGGGCAAGGTCGTCGGGGGCGCGCTCGGATTCGTCCTCGGCGGACCGCTGGGGGCGTTGCTGGGTACCGTGCTCGGGCACAACCTGGATCGCGGACTCAAGTCTCTGGAAGGTGCTGAGGAGCTGGATCCGGGGGACACAGAGCGGGTTCAGACGGCGTTCTTCTCCGCAACCTTCTCGGTGATGGGCCACGTGGCCAAGGTGGACGGCCGCGTTTCGGAGCAGGAGATCGCGCTGGCGCGGGCGATCATGACCCAACTGGAGCTGTCGCCGGATATGCGCCGTGCGGCGATCGGGCTGTTCGACGAGGGGAAGGAAGAGGGGTTTCCGATCGACGAGGTGCTCGAGCAGTTTCGTCAGGAGTGCCATCGCCGCCGCACCCTGATGCAGATGTTTCTGGAGATCCAGATCCAGGCGGCCTACGCGGACGGCAGACTGCAACCGCAGGAAGAGCGCCTGCTGCTGCACATCTGCCGGCGGTTGGGAATCCCGGAGCTCCTGTTTCGGCGTCTGGAACAGCTGGTGCTTTTGCAGCGGGAGCTCGGAGGGGGAGCGGCCGGGCAGCGGGGAGAGGTTCCACGCCAGCCCGTAACCAGCGGGCCGACGCTCGGTCAGGCCTATGCGGTACTGGGGGTGGAGCCCAGGTCCACGGATGCGGAGGTCAAGCGTGCCTATCGCCGCTTGCTCAGCCAGCATCATCCGGACAAGCTCGTCTCCAAGGGGCTTCCCGAGGAGATGATGAAGCTGGCGGACCAGAAGACGCACGAGATCCGCCAGGCCTATGAAATCGTCACCCGCGCGCGGGCGGCTTGATTCGATTATCGACAACGAGAAGAGTGTAAAAAAGAGGAGGATTCCGTGACCGACAGCATCGATCCGATCGTTCTGAACTTTCTCTACGCCTTCCTTGGGGGCGTGATGACCCTGTTCTTCATGTGGCTCGGCTGCAAAGTCTTCAGCCACATCGTCAGCTTCAGCATCCCGGAGGAGCTCTCGAAGGGCAATCAGGCGGTGGGGCTGATGATCATGGGGATCTTCATCGGCATCGGCGTGGCGCTGGGGCTGGTCATCGGTATGGGGCTCAACTAATGAGCGCCCGTGCCAGGCGGCTCCGGCCGCTGTGGCTCTTGCTCGTGCCCGGGGTGGCGGCCGCAGCGGCGCTCAAACACGTGGACCACCCTTCCTGGACGGGAAAGTACGATCAGCTGTTCAGGAAGTACTCCAAGCACTACTTCGGTCCCGGCTTCGATTGGCGTTGGTTCAAGTCACAGGCCATCGCCGAGTCCAACCTCAAGCCCCGCGCCCGCAACCCGAGCGGGGCGACGGGTATCATGCAGATTCTGCCGTCCACCTTTCGGGAGATCCGCAAGAAGAACCCCCACTTCAAGAGCATCAAAGAGCCCCGTTGGAATATCGCTGCCGGTATCTATTACGACCGTCAGCTTTATAAACGCTGGAAGAAAAAGATCCCCGGTACCAAGGAGCGGTTGAACTACACGCTTGCCAGCTACAATGCCGGATTCGGGCGGATCAACAAGGCTCGCAAGAAGGCGGGGGGCAATGCCGGCGCTGAATGGCAAAAGGTCGCGCCCCACGCACCGAAGCAGACCCGCCACTACGTGAAGAAGATCCATGGATTGATGGATAAAGACCGCTGATCCGCGACGCCGGGGACCCTTGTGATCCGACTCGTCCCAGGTGCTCGGAAGTGAAAATCCGCTCGACTTGGGGTACAGTGGACACCCTTTAGTTTCTGGTCCAAAGCCGGTGTCAACAAGCGCGGATACCGGCGTCCACGGGGAGTCAGTACCATGGCCGAAGATCTGATCGCACCTTCCATCCTGTCCGCCGATTTCGCCAAGTTGGGGGAAGAGGTCGACAATGTCCTGGCCGCCGGTGCCGACATCGTTCATTTCGATGTGATGGACAACCACTACGTGCCGAACCTGACCATCGGCCCACTGGTCTGCGAGGCCCTGCGCAAGCACGGCGTCACCGCACCGATCGACGTCCACCTCATGGTCAAGCCGGTGGACCGGATCATCCCGGATTTCGCCAAGGCGGGGGCCACGTACATCACCTTCCACCCCGAGGCCAGCGAGCACATCGACCGCAGCCTACAGGTCATTCGCGGCGAGGGCTGCAAGTCCGGCCTGGTGTTCAATCCGGCGACGCCCCTGAGCTACCTCGACTACGTGATGGACAAGGTCGACATGGTGTTGCTGATGTCCGTGAATCCCGGCTTTGGCGGCCAGAGCTTCATCCCAGCAACCATGGATAAGCTGCGCCAGGCGCGCAAGATGATCGACGAGTCCGGCTTCGACATCCGCCTCGAGATCGACGGTGGCGTGAAGGCGGACAACATCGCCGAGATCAAGGCCGCGGGGGCCGACACCTTTGTCTCGGGCTCAGGAATCTTCGGCAAGGGAAGCGATGGCGATCCCAACCGCTACGACGGCATCATCCGCAGGATGCGCGAGGAGATGGCCGGCGTCAGCCGCTGAGGCGGCCAGCGGTCGCCAGGAGACGTACCTGCATGACGCAGCCGAAAATGATCCTCATCGACGTGGACGGCACGCTGGTGGACAGTGTGCCGGACCTCGCCTTCTGCGTGGACGCCATGATGGCCCGCCTGGGGCGCCCGCCCCACGGTGAGGCAATGGTGCGCAACTGGGTCGGCAACGGCGTCGAGCGCCTGGTGCGCCGGGCGCTCGTCGGGCAGCTCGACGGCGAGCCCGACGAGACCGACTACGAGCAGGCCTACCCCGTTTTCCTCGGGCTCTATCGGGAGAACACCTCCAAGCGCTCGGTCCTCTACCCCGGCGTGCGCGAAGGCCTGGACTACCTGAAGGCCGCCGGCTACCCGCTGGGCTGCGTCACCAATAAGGCCGCCCAGTTCACCGAGCCGCTGCTTCAGGACTTGGGGGTTCGGGACTATTTCGCTATCGTCGTCAGCGGCGACAGCCTGCAGCGCAAGAAGCCGGATCCCCTGCCTCTGTTTCACGCGGCGGAGCACTTCGGCGTGCGGCCTGCCGACGCGCTGATGGTCGGTGACTCTGTCAGCGACGTGAAGGCCGCCCGGGCGGCAGGCTTCGGCATCGTCTGCATGAGCTACGGCTACAATCACGGGCGCGACGTCCGCGAGGCCCATCCGGATGCGGTGATCGACTCCCTCACGGAGCTGAAGGGTTTCCTGGAGCAGGCGGCCTGAGGGCGAGGAGTCGAGGCACATGTCCACAGGGGATCTCGGGGGAGCACAGACGGGCGCGGGCCGTCGATGGCGGCGCTGACGCCTTAGCTGCTCGACCCGTTATCGTCTGCAATCCGGAGATTCCTATGACTCCCGAATCCTATGAGGCCCTGACCGCGCAGGGCTACAATCGCGTTCCCATCGTCTGCGAGGTCCTGGCCGACCTCGACACGCCTCTGAGCGTCTACCTCAAGCTGGCCGACGGCCCCTTCTCCTATCTGTTCGAATCCGTCCAGGGCGGCGAGAAGTGGGGCCGTTACTCCATCATCGGGCTGCCTTGCCGTACCCTGCTCAAGGTCACGGGTCATCGGGTCACGGTGGAAAAGGACGGGGCCATCGTCGAAGAGGCGGTGGTGGACGATCCCCTGGCCTGGATCGAGGCCTACCATGGGCGATTTCAGGTCGCCGAGCCGCCTGACATGCCGCGTTTCACAGGCGGGCTGGTCGGCTACTTCGGCTACGACACGATCCGCTACATCGAGCCGCGTCTGGCGGAATGTCCGAACCCGGACATCATGGGCACACCGGACATTCTGCTCATGGTTTCCGACGAGGTGGTCGTGTTCGACAACCTGAGCGGGCGGATGTACATCATCATCCACCTCGACCCTGCCGCGGGCGACACCCTGGCGGCAGGGCAGGCGCGCATCGGCGAGCTGGTGGCCCGCATGCAGACCGGTGCCCCGCGCCGTCCCTGCGGGCCAACCCGTGAGGTCAAGGAGAGCGACTTCGTGTCCGGCTTTACCGAGGCCGGATACAAGCAGGCGGTTGGCCGCATCAAGGACTACATCCTGGAAGGCGACTGCATGCAGGTCGTGCTCTCCCAGCGCCTCTCCATCCCGTTCAACGCGCCGCCGCTGGATCTGTATCGGGCGCTGCGCGGCCTCAATCCGTCCCCCTACATGTACTACCTGGATCTCGGGGACTTCCAGGTCGTGGGCTCGTCGCCTGAGATCCTGACCCGGCTGGAGGACGGTGTCGTCACCGTGCGTCCGATTGCCGGTACCCGGCGCCGCGGTTACACGGAGGCTGAAGACAAGGCCCTGGAGGCGGAGCTCCTGGCCGATCCCAAGGAGCTCGCCGAGCACCTGATGCTGATCGATCTCGGCCGCAACGACGCGGGGCGCGTCGCCCGGGTGGGTACGGTGCGGGTTACCGACCGGATGGTTGTCGAGCGCTACTCCCACGTCATGCACATCGTCTCGAACGTGGTCGGGGAGCTTGAAGACGGGATGAGCGCTATCGACGTGCTGCGTGCCACCTTCCCGGCGGGCACGGTCTCCGGGGCGCCCAAGATCCGCGCCATGGAGATCATCGACGAGCTCGAGCCGGTCAAGCGCGGTATCTATTCGGGGGCGGTGGGCTATCTTTCTTGGAATGGCAACATGGACACGGCGATCGCCATCCGCACCGCCGTCATCAAGGACGGTTCCCTGCACATCCAGGCCGGCGCGGGTGTGGTGGCGGACTCCAAGCCCGAGCTCGAGTGGAAGGAGACCATGAACAAGGGCCGAGCGATCTTCAGGGCCGTGGCGATGGCGGAGGCCGGGATCGATCGCCACGGGTGTGACGCGCAAGGCTCCTGATCTCTGTCACGGCCGGTCTCAGCGTATCCGAAACAGTTGGAGACGACGACATGCAACAGATACCCGATAGGGTGAAGAAGGTGGGCGGGCGCTTCGAGTCTGCCGTCTCGGCGCTGGTGGTGGCCCTGGTCCTCTGCGCGCCAGGGCGAGTGGCCTACGCAGAGGCGGAAGATACCCCCGGTTACGTGGCCCTGCCCGAGGAAGAAGCCCCTCCGTCGGATGGCGTCAAGGCGGCCGATGCCTTGGCTGTGCGCCCGGTTACCTTCTTTAACTCCTTGTTCAGTACGGGGGTTTTCGTGGTCTCCCTCCCGTTCGTCGCGCTCGACCCGGCGCTGAGCGTGCGAAAATCCAGGGAGGAGCTCGTGGACTATCCGTTCGGTTACACGTTCAAACGTCCGCTGGGGGAGTTCGGCGACACCGAATGGTGACCCGCTCCGGGTCCCGGTGACCACGTGCGCTTCGTCGTTCTCCGGCGCAGCAATAGTCATGGTGCTTTGACCCGAGGCGAAGCCTCGCTCGAAACATGATGAAATTTTGAGCATCCGTCTCGGTATTGTCGTTGATGCGATGAGGTCGTGCCGGCCTGGGGGATGCGGCGCAACCTCCTTCGGAGTTGCGCCCTACGGGATGGCGAGACCCGGTGTAGGGCGCATGCCCGGAGGGCGATGCGCCGTAAGCGTCCGTCGGGAATCCTTGAGTGGCCGGGACCGTTAACATCATGGGTGAAACCGGAGGGCGGATTGCCGATATGTTCAGATTCATGACTCGTCGGTCTGAGGCTGCTCCTCGCTAGGCGCTGCTCGGCCCCCGCCCAAGCAACTAGAGGACGCGCGTGCAACCAAATGAAGGCGATGAAGCTCATACTGATGACGGCTTTCGGTCTTGTTCTTTCCGCGGCGGCCGCGCCGGGACGCTGCGAGGAAGCCGATAAGAACATCTTCGTAACCGTCCAGAATTCCCATCAGGGCGACAGATACGTCGCCGTGATCGACGAGATCTGCGTTGAGGAGGTCTTTAACGGCCGCATCATCGCAAATGGGGAACGATCCGTGGAGCTGTGCGCGAAGGAGTTCCGCGGCGCGACTGTCCTCATCCGCAACGAAAGAAGCGGAGCAGAAGAGCGCTTCCGGGACGTCCTGGGGGGGGCCTCGCTGCCGGTTCCTTAACGAGACGGTCAGTTCCGCAGAATCCGTGGGTCTCGACTTTTCGCACAGGCCCACGCCGTTGCGAAGCAATCGCTCCCCTCTCCCGCGGGCGGGAGAGGGGCTGGGGGAGAGGGTGCGATGAATCGCCTCGATCAAGCGAACACACAGGCCGCTCATTGCTCGCAACATCGCGCCACGTAGAAGAAGTTCTGAAAGTCGTGGTCGAGCCTGTTTACCTCTACCTGGCCGAAGCCTGCCGCCTCCAGCATCTCCAGCGCCCTCTCCTTACCCCACATGGCTCCCAGACCGTCGCCCCCCTGAGCGAGGGAGACAGACATGCAGTGCATGCAGGAGATGGTGTACAGGAAGGCGCCGATGGGGTGGTCCTTGTCCTCCTGGTGGTGGCTGGAGCCCGCGATGTCCTGCATCAGAAAGACGCCGTCGCGACCTAAGGCATGGGCGATCCCGGCGAGCACGCGGGCGGGACTCTTCTGGTCGTGGATCGCGTCGAAGGCCGTGACCAGATCATAGGACTCGGTCTCGCCGAGCTCGGTCACGTCGCGGGCCTCCAATAGCACGTTGGCCAGACCCAACCGCTCCGCCTCCGCGCGGCCGCGGCCGATGGCTTCGTCGGACAGGTCGTAGCCGGTAAAGCGGCTGTTCGGGTAGGCGCTCGCCATGGCGATCAGGGCGCGGGCGCTGCCGCAGCCGATGTCGAGCACATCGATACCCTGCTCCAACCGATCCGTCAGGCCCGGTACCAGCGGCAGAATGTGCTCGTGCAGTGCGGCCACGACGGTCTGGGCACTGTCCTCGGCCATGACCTCATGGAACCGCCCGTACCGTTCGTACGGTACGCCGCCCCCCTGCTGGAAGCATGTCAGGATCTCGTCTTCCACCTGCCCCAGGAGCGGGATGTACTGGGCGAAGACGGCGACGTTGTCCGGCGCGCTGCGGCGGGTGAGACAGGCGGCGTGCGCGGGGGGCAATCGGTAGCGGCCGTCCGGGCCATCCAACTCGACGACGTCAGCCGCCACCATGGCACCGAGCCACTCGCGTACGTAGCGCTCGTTGAGGCCTGCGGCATCGGCGATCTCGGCGCTTGTGGCGGGCGGCAGGTCGGCCATGGTGTCGAACAGCCCGGCGCGATGGCCCAGGGATGTCATGAGGGCGGTGGCCCCGGCGTTCAGCATGTCGATCATGCGTTCGGCAAAGGCTTCGGTGGGATCCTCCGCGGGGGAGTGGATGTGGGCTGCGACAGTGGGGGCGACGTTGCACATGGCGTCTTTCTCCGGTTCGGATTCTCTGGGTTGCCGTTGAGCGCGGGGCGGATCTCTTCGCCTGCTGTGCTAACGTTACGCGAGGGGCGTCAAGGCCCCGTCGAGGGGAGCGTCAATGAAGCGTCAAGCTGCTTTTAGGGGCATCCGGCGGGTGATCGGCGCTATTCCTCGGCCGGAACGATCAAGGCCGATCGACGCCGTAGGTCGGGTTAGGCGCGCTCGTAAGGTACTGAATTGCTGGGACGAACCTCGCGCGCGCCGTAACCCGACTCCTCCTGGGCATGTCGGGTTACGCTTCGCTAACCCGACCTACGGTGCAGCTGAGTTTCGACGCTAATCACTATCCGGTGAGGCTATGAGCGGGTTCAGGCTGGGGCTGCTCGGCGGTTTTGAAATGACTGGAGAGGACGGCGCGCCCCTCCCCATCGGCATGCGCAAGGCCAAGGCCCTGCTCGTGTGGCTCGCCCTGCGGCCGGCTCAGCCCCAGCCCCGGGAGCGCTTGGCGGGCCTGCTGTGGGGGGAGAGCGGCGAAGCCCAGGCCAGGCACAGCCTGCGCCAGGCCTTGAGCCAGTTGCGCCGGGCCCTACCGGATGCGGACGCGGTGCTTCGGGCCGAGGGCGAGATGATCGCTCTGGTGCCTGACGCTATCACCAGTGACGTAGCCGAGCTTCAGCATCTGGCCGCGGCGGACAACCTGCGTGACCTGGAACGGGCGGCGGCCCTTTACCGCGGAGAGTTTCTGGAAGGTTTCAGCGCCCGTGCCTCGGAGTTCGAGGACTGGATGCTGGCGGAGCGCAGCCGACTGCGGGAGCTGGCCGCTCAGATCCTCGGCCGCTTGCTGGAGCACTACCGCGGGGACGGTGCCTGGGAGCCGGCGTTGCGGGCGGCGATGCGTCTGCTGGCGCTGGAGCCTCTGCGGGAATCCGTCCACCGCGAGCTGATGATGCTCTATGTCCGCCTCGGCCGGGCGGCCGAGGCG
>JAYEJW010000427.1:0-1760 GCA_034716535.1 Pseudomonadota bacterium | reverse complement strand
GCCGACGGCATGAGCAGCTCCGAGGGGGGAAAAGAGGCCAGTCAGATCTGCGTAACGAGTTTTCTCAACGACTACTTCAGCACGCCCGATTCCTGGACGGTCAAAACCTCCGCCACCAAGGTCCTCGGCGCCATCAACCGTTGGCTGTTCAGCCAGGGGCAGATGCGCTTTGAGTCGGCGCGCGGCATGGTCACCACCTTCACCGCGATGGTGCTCAAGTCCACCACCGCCCATATCTTTCACGCGGGAGACTCGCGGCTCTACCGGTACCGCGACGGGCAACTGGAGCAACTGACCCGGGACCACCGGATCTGGGTCTCCAGGGACCGCGAATTCCTGTCCCGCGCCATGGGTGTCGATGCGCACGTGGACATCGACTGCCGGTCGCTGGCGGCGGAGCCGGGCGACGTCTTTCTGTTCGCGACCGATGGGATCACCGGCCACGTCACCGACCACCGTTTGACGCAACTCCTCACAGCGCACGGGGACAACCTGCAGGCCTGCGCCAATACCATTATGGAAGAGGCCCTGCGCAACGGCAGCACGGACAACGTGACTTGTCAGTTGCTACGGGTCGTCGCGCTCCCTACCCAAACCGAAGACGACATCCTTCAACAGATCACCGAGCTGCCCTTTCCGCCGGACCTGGCGCCGGGCATGAAGATCGACGGCTACGAGATCCTAAGGGAGCTACACGCGTCCAGCCGCAGCGAGGTCTTCCTTGCGCTCGACACAGAGAGCGGGCAGAAGGTCATCCTCAAGACCCCGTCGGTGAACTTCCGGGACGATCCCGTTTACATGGAAGCTTTTCTTCATGAGGAATGGGTCGGCAAGCGCATCAACAATCCACATGTGCTCAGGGTGTTGGACACGCCAAGACGCCGTTTCATGTACAACATCTCCGAGCACGTCGAAGGCCAGACCCTGCGGCAGTGGATCAACGACCACCCCCAGACCCATATCAACAGAGCGCGCGACTTCTTGAAGCAGATTGCTGAAGGGCTGCGCGCATTCCACCGCCTTGAGATGATCCATCTCGACCTCAAGCCGGAGAACATCATCCTGGATGGGCGGGGTACGCTGAAGATCATCGACTTCGGCTCAACGCGTGTGGCGGGAACCGGCGAGATCACGACCACCTTCGCCGCCGGCGCTCCGCAGGCAACGGTGAACTACGGTGCGCCCGAATGCATCGACGGCCTTTGCACCTCCCGCTCCGACGTTTTCTCACTCGGCGTCATCGCCTATGAATTGCTCACTGGGGCCCTCCCCTACGGCGAGAGCGACAAACCCCGACCGGTGGCGAAGCTGAGCTACCGCTCTGCTCGGCAACATAACGCGCACATACAACCCTGGGTCGACGGCGCGCTGAAGAAGGCGGTCAACCCCAATCCCTCCAGACGCTACGAAGCCCTGTCCGAGTTTCTGTTCGACCTCTCCCACCCCAACGCCAGCCTCTCGGCGGAAAAGCACCAGCCATTGATCGAGCGTAGCCCGCTGATCTTCTGGAAAGGCCTGTCAGGCGTACTAACGATTCTCATTCTCGGGTTGCTCTACCTGCTGGCCAGGTCCTGATCCGGACCTTCTGCACTCTAGATACCCCGCTCATCGGGACACAGGGGGACCGGTCCTGCTCTACCGCGTCAAACAACGGTTGGATTCCTGGCTGTCAGTCCCTGAATCGACCGTTTTTTCACCCTCGAGCAGTGCCCGGATTCGATGCTGCAGCTTGGAATCTCGATTGCTTCGGGACAGGGGAG
>JAYEJW010000426.1:0-1761 GCA_034716535.1 Pseudomonadota bacterium | reverse complement strand
GTGGTACCGTAGGCCTCTTCCGTCGTAATGGGTACGATCTCCTCGTAGACACTGGTATCGAGCGTCTCGGGAATGAACCCCGGGGCGGTGCCCATGATTTGATGCTTGCGGGCGATTCCCTTGGAGAGGATGGGCGAGTCCGCGGGCTCAGTTGCCACCATCCGCACCCGTGGGTTGAGCGCCTTCAGTCTCCGTCCGATACCCGAGATTGTGCCGCCCGTGCCGGTGGTGCAGACGACGGCATCGAGGTCCTCTCCGAAATCGGCCCAGATCTCCGCGGCGGTGCGCTCGTGAGCTGCGGGGTTGGCGGGGTTGAAGTGCTGACCGACAAAGAACCAGCCCCGCTCCCGCTCCAACCGACGGGCCTCCTCCAGCGCACCCTTGGTGCCGAGCTTGGCGGGTGTCAGAACCAGCTCGGCGCCGAAGGCGCGCATCAGCGCTTTGCGCTCCTCGCTCATGTCCGCCGCCATCACCAATACCGCCCGATATTCTTTGACCGCAGCCACCATCGCGAGCCCGATTCCCGTGTTGCCCGAGGTGGGCTCGACAATGGTGTCGCCCGGCTTCAGCAAATCGCGGCGCTCCGCGTCTTCGATCATATTTAAAGCCGGACGGTCCTTGATGGAGCCTCCGGGATTGAAGCTCTCTGCCTTCACCCATAGCTCGCGCGCCAGATGACCGCGAAATCGATTCAGGCGTACAACAGGTGTTGCGCCGATGGTCTGCAGGATGCTCGTGTACTTCATCAGTTCGTCGATACGGTCGGCGGGAAACAAGCCATGATAACCGATGCGCACCGACCGTCCCCGACCACGGCAACCACCACTCTACGGATCTGGGCAAGAGTGCCGTCTCAGAGTCCGTCCAGATAGGAAGCCCCGAGATTACGGGCCTGTTTTCGAATCCAGGCCGCGCGTTTGAGAACCTGCCGGGAGGGAGCTTCGAGGCGGTAGCGCTCCGGGTTGGGCAACACCGCCGCGAGCAGAGCGGCCTGCTTCGTCGTCAATGTCGCGGCTGGCCGGTCAAAGTAACGCCAGCTTGCCGCCCCGACCCCGTAGGTATCCCGGCTGAACTGGGCGATGTTCAGGTAAATCTCGAGGATGCGACGCTTGGGCCAGGTGAGCTCGATGAGCAGGGTGAACCAGCCCTCGAGGCCCTTGCGCACAAGACTCTTGTCGCGCCATAGGAACAGATTCTTGGCGACCTGCTGTGAGATCGTGCTTGCGCCCCGCAGGCGGCCGTCGCTACGGAAGTCGTTCCACGCGTTCTCGATCTCGATCAGATCGAAGCCACGATGTGCGGGGAAGCGCTGGTCCTCCGCCGCCACGACCGCAAGCGGTACGGCGGGGGTAATCCTGTCCCAGTCCACCCATTCCTGGTACAGGTGGGGCACCTGGCGACCCTCCATCCAACCGGACAGCCATTGCTGGGCCATGAACGAGGAGGTCGGGGGATCGAACCAGCGCAACATAGCGACGGTCAGCAACGACAGCGCCAGGAACCCGATCAAGAGTATTGCGAGTGCGGCGCCTAGGCGCCTGGCGATGGCTCTACGTCCCATGGAGCCCTATTCAAGCGGAAAGGACGGGGTGAGCGCAACGCCGTGGATCGGCAGGCGGTGCGCTTTCGTTGACGGCAAGTGGATAACGGGGCTGGGTGCGGGTGGGGGCTGTACGCTACGCATCTCTCAGGACGGGGTGCCCGCTGTCGATGGGTTGAAGCGGAGGGGCGCTGTAGCCTCGTTCGAAAGGCTGGGTCTCG
>JAYEJW010000425.1:0-1769 GCA_034716535.1 Pseudomonadota bacterium | reverse complement strand
CAAGGGCTGCCCCGAAGGAGGTGCGGTCGGTGGATGGGATGCCCACGATGACGACGCGTCCGCCGGTGCGGACCGTGCGCAAGGCGGTGTCGACCGCGGCGTTCTCTCCGGCAGCCTCAAAGGCGACATCGACGGGCCCCCAGCACTCCACACCCTCCGGCTGGCCATCGACGTCCGTGAGCCGCACATCGTCGGCCCCAAAAGCGCGCGCCGCCTCCAGGCGATGAAAAAGGGCATCGGATGCTTGGATGGATCCAGCGCCGGCGGCGCGCAACGCCTTGATCAGGAAGAGACCTATCGGGCCGCAGCCATAGACACCGGCGCTCATGCCCGCCCGGAAGTGGCCCAGGTCGATCGCATGCAGCGCGATCCCGAGCGGCTCCAGCAAAGCCACCTCATCACCTTCGATGGTTTCGGGGACCGGCACCAGCAGACGCCGCGGCCAGACCATGAACGTGGACAAACCTCCGGGTGTTGGGTAGTGGCCACAGAACTCAACCTGCTGGCAGAGATTGCTGTGCCCTGCTCGGCAGACGTCACAGTGTCTGCAGGGGTTGGCCGGCTCGATGACGACTCGCTCGCCCTCGCTCGCTCCGGAGGCGATGACGCCACCCATCTCGTGGCCAAGGATGAACGGATCCTGCACCCGATCATCGCCGATGCCGCCGCCTTCGAACCAGTGCAGGTCAGAACCACACAGACCCACAGCCGTGACGCGAACGAGTTCCTCACCGGGACTCGGGACCGGCTCGGGTTCCGAGTGCAATCTAATGTCGCCAGCACTGTGGAGCCGCAGGACGTCCATGCCCGACACCCTAGCGCCGGCCCAATAGGCGTCTGGCGTTGCAACATATTGCCGGCGCCCCGATCAAAGCCAGACAGAGAGGAAGCCCTACAGATCCTTTTTGCGCAGCAGGATCGCGGCGACTACTGCGGCAGCGATACCGGCGGCGGTGGCGCCCGACCACCAGGGGTTTGGGGTGGGGATTCGGGTGCGGAGGCTCACCTGGCGCTCGAACTCGAGGATCGGCCACTCACGTTCCTCGGCGATCTTGCGCAGCTCCTTGTCGGGGTTGACGGCGACCGGGTGGCCCACCATCTCCATCATGGGAAGATCGGTCACGCTATCTGAGTAGGCGTAGGAGTTCCCCAGGTTGATGTTGTCTCGATCGGCGACCTCGTTGATGGCATCCACCTTGCCTTCACCCATCGCATAGAGCTCGATCTCAGGGAGGAAGAATCCGGCGACATCGGTCTTGACTCTGGTGGCAATGAAATCGGTTACACCGATGTGCCGACCCAAGGGCCGCACAATCTGCTCGGGGCTTGCTGAGACGATGATCACCTTGCGGCCTTCACGCTTGTGTTGGTCGATCAGCGTTAGCGCCTCGGCGTAAACGATGGGATCCGCCACTTCGTCCAGGGTCTGTTCCACCAACTGCTCGATCTCGGCACGGTGCCAGCCGGAGGTCAGTTGCAACATCTGATCACGAGCCCTTTCCAGCTGGTCCTCATCCGCCCCAAAGAGCACATAGAACAACTGGGCAAAACCCATTTTCATCAACGCCCGCTTGCCCAGGAAGCCGGCCTTGTAGAAGGGCTTCCCAAACGCCAGGGTTGACGACTTGGCGATAACTGTCTTATCGAGGTCGAAGAATGCGGCTTCCATCACATGGAGTCTACGACCGATGTGTCCTTGTGGTTGAGCACTAACTCACAAGCCGGGTGTCGTGGCCCAGAAACGGACCTCTTGTTTCGCTCTGCTCGTT
>JAYEJW010000424.1:0-9024 GCA_034716535.1 Pseudomonadota bacterium | reverse complement strand
GGCCCCATGGGCATGCCGAAGTCTTCCGCGGCGCGATCGATGGCGGGCGCCGGCACGCCTTCCTCGAGCAGGTGCATGGCCTCCAGCAGGTAGGGCATCAGCACCCGGTTCACAAGGAAGCCGGGGCTGCTGCGTACCGGCAGGGGGAGGCGGTCGATGGCGCGGACGAAGGAGAGGCCCTTGTTCAGAGCCTCCGCACCGGTGCTCCGCCCATGTACTACCTCCACGAGTTGCATCCGCGCCACGGGATTGAAGAAGTGCAGCCCGACAAGGCGCTGCGGCCGCTTCATGCCCTGCTCCAGGGCCTCCAGGCGGATGCTGGAGGTGTTAGTGGCGAGTAGGGTGTCCCCGTCGACCCGGGCTTCGATGTCGGCCAGCAGCCCGCGCTTCGCGTCGACGTCCTCCACGATGGCCTCGATGACCAGGTCGGCGCGCGCCAGACCCTCGCCCCGGGGGTCGGGTATCAAGCGGTCCCAGGCGTCGCGAACCCGG
Source organism: Pseudomonadota bacterium (assembly GCA_034716535.1). Lineage (GTDB taxonomy): Bacteria > Pseudomonadota > Gammaproteobacteria > Chromatiales > Chromatiaceae > JAYEJW01. The sequence continues at coordinate 8,532 of JAYEJW010000424.1, read as the reverse complement.
CGCGGGTCGCGCAGGCGCCGTTCGAACAGGGAGTGGGCGCGCTTCATGGCCCGCGCGAGCTGATCCTGAGAGAGGTCCTGCAGGGTGACGTGCTGCCCACGCAGTGCGCACCAGGCCGCGATGTCCCCACCCATGACGCCGGCGCCGACCAGGTGGACTCGGCGCGGGACAAAGCCGGCTCGGCGCCCGAGTCCCTTGAGTCTCTCCTGGAGTCGGAAGACCCGGATCAGGTTCTGAGCCCGATTGCCGGTCAGGAGCTGGGCAACCCGCTTCGCCTCGGAGACCAGCAGCGCCCGGCGGTTTGCGCCGTTGTGCCGCCAGTGATCGATGAGGGCGAAGGGCGCGGGGTAATGGTCCCGCTTTACCCGCTCCGCGGTGCGCCGCTCCAGCAATCCCGCGGTCAGAGGGCGCAAAGGCCAGTGATTGAGTAGGCGCTGGGTCAACGCAGAGCGCCGCGGAGCGGGCTGTTTCTGCAAGAGGTCGAGCGCGGTCGCTTCGAGCTGGCGCCGCGGCACGACACGGTCCACCAGGCCAAGACGCCGCGCCTCCTTGGGCCGCAGGGACCGGCCGGTCAGCATCAGTTGCATGGCGGGGAGCGCGCCGAGGGTGCGTATGCTGCGCCAAGTCCCCCCGTAGCCGGGGAAGAGGCCGAGTCGAACCTCAGGGAGGCCCAGCAGGGTGTCAGGCTCGTCGCTGGCGACTCGGTAACGGCAGGCTAGGGAGAGTTCGAGTCCCCCGCCGAGGCAGAAGCCCTGGATCAGGGCCAAAGTGGGGCAGGGCAAGGCCTCGAGGCGATCCAGGATACCGTGTACGCGGCGGATGCGCTCGGCCACCGCCTTCGCGTCGCCGGCGCCGACGAACTCGCCGACGTCCGCGCCGGCGATGAATCCCTTGTCTTTAAGGGAATGTATGATCAGCGCGGTGGGTGCCGTCTGCTCGATGCCCATTACGAGGATATCGAGCTCATCGAGCACCTCGCGAGCGAGCAGGTTCACCGGCCCATCTGCGTAGTCGAGGCCGAGCCATAGGTTGCCTCGGCTGTCCAGTTTCTCGTGCCAATGACGGGTCATGATCTACCTCCTTCGGCCTCGCTGCGGCCCAAGGTCAGGCTGTTTACGACACCCTTTCTAAAAGCATAGCCCCACCCTGGCCGCCGCCCACGCACAGGCTGGCGATTCCGGTCCGCCCACTGCGCCGCTTGAGCGTCAAGGCCAGGTGCAGCACCAGCCGTGCGCCGCTGGCGCCGACCGGATGCCCGATGCTGATGGCGCCGCCGTCAGGGTTGAGCCGCTCCTCGGGGATCGGGGCCGCCGTTCCGGCAAGACGGAGGGTATCGCGGCGGTAGTTCTCGTCGGACCAGGCGGCGAGACAGGAGAGGACCTGTGCGGCGAAGGCTTCGTTGATCTCCCAGAAATCGACGGCGCCGGCGGAAAGACCGTTTCGGGCGGCCAGGGGCGCTGCCGCGTGAACGGGTCCGAGCCCCATCTCCGTTGGATTCAGGGCGGCCCACTGACTGTCGCGCACCCGTGCCAACACCTGCAGTCCGTGACGCTCCACCGCCTCTTGCGATGCAAGGAGCAGCATTGCGGCGCCGTCCGTGATCTGAGCGCTGTTTCCGGCGGTCACCGCCCCCGTGGGACGGTCGAAGACCGGCTTCAACCGCCCGAGCTTCTCAAGGTCGCTGTCTGCCCGATAGCCGTCGTCGCCGTCGTAGATCGCTCCCTCCCTGTCGAAAACGGGGACGATCTCCTCGTCGAAGACGCCGCCATCTCGCGCCGCACCCAGCCGCTGGTGGCTGCGAAGCGCGAATCGGTCCATGGACTCGCGATCGATGCCGAACCGCCACGCCAACTGCTCCGCGGTCTGTCCCATGGTCAGGCCCACGATCGGGTCGGTCAGCCCCTTCAACAGGGCGATCACCGGGGTCAGATGGGCCGGCCTGAGCTTGGCGAGAAGCCGCCCGCGTGCGCCGAAGCCGTGGGCACGGGACCATCGGCCCAGCCACTGCACCATGGCGCGGCTGAAGAGGACGGGGTGGTGACTCATGGCCTCGGTACCGCCGGCCAAAACCAGGTCGGCCCGACCGGAGGCGATGTCGGCGGCGGCGCTGTCCACGGCTTGCATCCCGGAGGCGCAGTTGCGCTGAACGGTCCAGGCGGGCACCCGCTCGCCGCAGCCCAGCCGCAGTGCGGCGATGCGGGCGATGTTGGCCTCTTCCGGACCCGGGGAGACGCAGCCGATGATGACCTCGTCGAGCGCTTCAGGAGGGAAGGGCTGACGGGTGAGCAGGGGTCGGCCCGCCGCGACTGCAAGGTCGGAGGCGGTGAAAGGACCGGGCGCGGCGCGCGCCTTGATGAAGGGCGTGCGGCGGCCGTCCACCAGGTAGACGGGACGTCCAGGGAGATTGGTTTTGTCGATCAAGGTGCATCCTCCTCATGCGGCGCTCTTGTGGCGCTTGGTGACGGGGGGCGAAGATTCCCTCTGGGGGGTTCCGAGGTCTGCGAAGCTGTCGACGCGGATCACCTCGTCGCGGAGCTGCTCGGCGCGGCGTCTCAGCGCCACCTCATCGGGACGCAATAGGCCGACGTCCACCGCTTCCGCGAGTGCCTGCTCGCCGGAGGCCGTACGGATGCGACCCAGCTTCATCGCCTTGCGCAGGGCTCGGTCGATCTCCTCCGCGCGTACGCTGGTGTCCAGGGCCTGCTCCAGTCGACCGGTTGGAAAGGCGGCATCGCGCGTGACGAAGATACCCTCGGTCAGACGGTCGCGCACTTCCCCTGGCTCCAGGATCAGGCGGGCGATGGCGTGGTCGAGTCTGTCGTTGGGACCGCGGAAGACGAGCCCGGTGGGAAAGGTAACCGTCCGCAGTAGCCAGGCCAGGCCCCGGCTGGGCAGGTTTCGCCACAGGGCCAGGAATGCCTGCTGGATCCCCCGCAGATGATCCTCTAGCGACCATCGAAGCAGGGGCAGGTCGGAGGCATGCCGGCCTTGGTCCTCGAACTGCTTGAGGGCGGCGGAGGCCAGGAACAGCAGGCTGAGCACGTCGCCGAGTCGGGCGGAAAGCCGCTCCCGCCGCTTGAGGCTGCCGCCCAGGGTCATCATGGCGAGATCCGCGTTGAGGGCGAAGGCGCTGCTCATCCAGTTCAGTCGCTGGTAGTAACGGCGCACTCCCCCGCTTCCCGGCGCTCCGGACCCCTGCCCGCGGGTGAGACCGAGCCGGAGGGTGCGCAGGAGGTTGCGAGCCAGGAACCCCAGGTGGGAGATAACCGCCGCGTCGAAGCGGCGCAGCGCGCGGCCCGGTCCGGGCTCGTGGGCCGCACGGACCTCTTCGAGCAGGTGGGGGTGGCAGCGCACCGCGCCCTGACCGAAGATGATCAGGCTGCGGGTCAGGATGTTGGCGCCTTCCACGGTGATGGCGATGGGCACCCCCTGGTAGATCCGCCCGAGCAGGTTGCGCGGTCCGACGCAGATCCCGCTGCCGCCCTGGATGTCCATGGCGTCGTTGACGACCAGGCGATGAAGGTGCGTCAAGTGGTACTTGAGAACGGCGGACAACACCGCCGGCCGCTCGCCGGCAGCGAGCGCGCTGAGGAAGACCCGCCGGGCGGCGTCCATCTGATAGGTCCGCCCTGCGATGCGGGCCAACGGCTCTTCGACGCCCTCGAAGTCACCGATCGCTCGCCCGAATTGCTGTCGAACCCGCGCATAGGCGCCCGTGAAGCGGCTCGCCAGCTTGCCCGCGCCCGTGGCCAGCGCCGGCAAGGAGATCCCACGTCCCTCCGCCAGGCTCTCCATGAGCATGCGCCAACCCTTTCCGATCCCGCTCCTTCCCCCGATCACCCAGTCCAGCGGAATGAAGACGTTGCGCCCGAACAGGGGCCCGTTCTGGAACGGGTGGCCCAGGGCCAGGTGGCGATCGCCCTGCTCGACACCGGGCGTGCCCGCGGGAATCAGGGCGAGGGTAATGCCCGGCTCCTGGTCCTCACCGAGCAGGCGGTCCGGGTCCCGCAGCCGGAACGCCAGCCCGATCAGGGTCGCCACCGGGGCCAGGGTGATATAGCGCTTCTCGAAGTCGAGCCGAATGCCGAGCACTCTGCGGCCCTCGAGGTCACCGTAGCAGACGACCCCCTCGTCGGGGATGGCGGCGGCGTCGCTGCCCGCCCGCGGGCCGGTCAGTGCGAAGCAGGGGATTTCCTGTCCCCGCGCCAACCGCGGCAGATACCGGCTGCGCTGGGCCTCGGTGCCGTAACGGAGCAGGAGCTCCGCGGGTCCCAGGGAGTTGGGCACCATGACCGTCACCGCCGCCGTGATGCTGCGGCTTGCGATCTTCATGACCACCTGGGAGTGAGCGAGGGGGGAGAAGCCCAGGCCGCCATAGCGTTGAGGGATGACGAGCCCGAAGAAGCGCTCGCGGCGGATGAGCTCCCAGACCTGCGGCGGCAGGTCGAGGTCGTGTTGGGTGATTTGCCAGTCGTCCAGCATGCGGCAGAGCCTTTCCACCGGGCCGGCGAGGAAGGCCTCCTCCTCGGCGGACAACTGTGCGCAGGGAAGGTCCAGGAGTCGGCGCCAGCGCGGCCGGCCTGAGAAGAGCTCCGCATCCCACCAGATGCCGCCGGCGCCCAGGGCCTCCTGCTCCGTACTCGACATCGCGGGCATGACCCGCCGGAACTTCTGCAGTAAGAACCCGGTGAGGAGGGGGCGGCGCAGGGCGGGGACCGTTACCACAGCGATTGTCAGCGCCAGGACGGCGAGCAGCGACAGGAGCAGGACGTTCATGTTTTGGAACCCTCTTCGGATGCAGCCGCCAGCGGCGCGACCTCGGGAGTCGGTTGCACACCTTTCGGCGATTCCCGTGGCGTGGTCAAGGCTTGACTGACCGCGGCGCGGAAGGAGCGGCCCCGGTCGCTGTAGATCACCGGGCTCGACGACCACGGCAGCTCCCGGTAAACGCCGACGTCGTTCAGCCCCAGGAACGGGTACTTGATGATGTGGAAGTACGGCGAATAGTCGAAGTCCTTGGGCGTGAAGAGCCGTGGATTGCGCTTGTAGAAGCGTAGGGTGCCGTCTTCGCGGCGGTCGATGAACGGCAGGATCGGAAAGTCCACCGTGCTGAACGCCTCCGCGAGCAGGCAGGAGCAGACGTTGCGTGTCGGCGCACCGGCGTTGTGCTGGAACAGACTCGAGCGCCATCGCCGCGGCAGGATGGCCCACGGCAAGAAGAAGCGGGCCAGATCCAGCAGTTGCCGCACGTCGTAGTCGCTTCCGAGGCGGCGGATGGCATAGGCGATGACGTGCTGGGCGTCGGCCGCGGACAGCCCCTCCGGGCGGCAAATTCGCAGGTGGTCTTGCCGGTACTTGGAGAGAGGGGAGACCCTGGTACCCTGGCCGAGCAGGGCCTCTACCAGCAGTTGCTCGGAGTGGTCACGTTGGTAGTACTGGACCACCAGATTGCGCAAACCCGGGTCCTCGATATCGTGCAGGCGGCCGATGCAGATGGCGGAGTGCGTCCAGGCGCTCTGGGTGATGAGCTTGATTACCTCGCTGATACGGGAGCGGCCCTCGACGAGCAGCACGTCCCCAGGCCTCAGCTCCTCGTTCAGGTGCTCGAAATCGCACAAGGGAACCTCGTGGGGGTCGCCCTCCTTGGTCAGCCAGTCTGTCATCCATTGCCATAAGCCGATGTGCAGTGGTCTCATAAGAAATACCTGACGGCGTCGCCAGGTTATTCGTTTTGACCGCAAAAAGAGGGGAAATGTTTCAGAATAGGGGGTGCGAGCCTCTCCCCAGCGGGCGGAGAGGGTCTTACTCGCCGTATTGATGAGGTTGGTCTAGGCTACCTCTCAAAGTGTGGGAAAACGGTGTGGAGAGCACCGGCCGCCGAAACCTGTAGAAAAATTGTAACTGCTTGATCTGAATTAAGAAATGCGTTGATACAGGTGGTTTCGTTGGAGTGTTTTGCGGCGCGCAAACCGTACCAAGGTTTATTGCGGCCGAATTTAAAAGTATCGTATTCTCTTGAGAGTTTGTTCGGAAGGGAAAGATTCTCAGGGTATTATCGGGCACTCGAGGGAGAGTAGTCGATGGGCGATGCGAGGTGAACGGATCGCCTACTTCTAGTTAGCCCAGGAAAACACAACAGATGCGGATTCCCGACTTTCAATCAATCATGCGGCCGCTTTTGGAAGCACATTCCGATGGGAAAGAGCATGTAAATCGCGATCTTGTCGCACAATTGGCAGGGCACTTCAATTTAACCGAAGAAGAAAGACGCGAAATGCTGCCAAGTAATGGTGCAGAAACAAGTTAAACGACTTATCAAGAAATTCCATTCGCATCAATCACGTAGTTCCACTGCCAGAGAACGTCATCATGACGAATGAATTGATCTTTGATGTCGCGAAAAGTGTCGGAGCATTTGCGACCGATTTCATAAGCCTTATCGAGGATGCGTGCGGTGACACGTAAGCCGGTTTGCGTTCGGGTGCGCTCGACCGTTTTCAAAGCGGTCTCGGGAGAATCGAGCATAACGCCGCTCCACGCGCGCTCGACTTGGCTGAAGAGACGATGTTCGATGGGATTCCACTTCGAGGTATAGGGCGGGTAGTGCGCGATGCGCACACGCAGTCCGAGACGCCGGGCCAGCTCGATCACGTCCTCCTTGAAGCGCAGGGAGCGGGCAGCGTTGGCTCCGCCGCAGTCGCACAGCAGTATCACCTCGGTGGCACCGGGGTACATCGCACTGAAGAGAACCTCCCAAGCCAGGGCGATGGCATCGCAGACGAAGGCGCTGGTTTCCCGCGAGGTGCCGAGCGTGATGAAGCCAACATTCGCTTGCACATCGTAAACGCCGTGAGGCACCAAGCGACCGTCGGCGAGGTGACTGAAATCATGATCGAACACCGCTTGTGACGCGGTACTGTAACTTTGCCCGGGCCTGTGCAGGGTGCCGAGCGGTTCCTTCTTTTTGGTGTCGATGGACAGCACAGGGATGCCGCGTTGGTGTGCCAAGCGGCGCAGGGCGGCGATGTGGCGAAACTGTCGATCACGCGCTTGCGGGTCGACCTGTCCGGTGATCAGTTCCTTGCACAGCGCCCGGCGACGAAAGCCGGCCCGATCGAGCAAGTCGGCGGCGGTATTTCGACTGACTTCAATGCCGTGCTCAAGCAGCCGCTGCGCCAGCTGCAATGGCTTGAGGTCTGTCCAGCGTACGCGCTCATCGGTCGGACTGCCGGCGCTGTGCACTTCGAGAACCTCTTGCAGAGCCGACTTCAACAGCGGTTCGCGCTCGGTGATCGACGGTCGACCACCGCCGGGCCGGCGCACTCGCTCGGCGTCTCCGCTCGGGCGTTGCGGGTGCTCCGGATCGTCATTGCCCATCTGCTCCAGCTCGCGTATCCCGGTGTGGATCGTACGACGACTCATGCCCAGCACCCGTGCAACATAGGCTACGCCGCCGTAACCGATCTTCAACGCCTCGATCGCGGCATAGCGGCGCCGATGATCTTCCGGCAATGACCGGCAGTACAACCGCATCGCCTCCTCGTGAACCGCCTCGTAACCTGCAAATTCGTTCATGGCATCGCGTCCTCCAATCAGATGATTGGCATCGATGCTCGCAGCAATGCGGCGGGTTTTCAAGATGGTAGCGCAGCTATCCAAGAAATCACGTGAGGTTAGTTGATTTGCTTATTAGTGAACTGTTACCAAGCGGAGGAGCGCGCCTGTTCGACAACCGAGTTGGTTGGGCGAAGACACATGTTACCCAAGCAGGTTTACTTGCTTCCCCACGTCGAGCCATCTCCATTATTACAGACCGTGGTCGCAGAGTGCTACGAAACCATCCGGATCGTGTTGATCTAAGGGTCCTCAGTGAATTTCCGGATTATCGCGAGTTCCGTAATAGACGTAAAATCTCCGAAGAACAAGACGAACTCGCAGATGATACTTCCGAAACGCAAACACCTGAAGAGCTACTAGAGAACGCGTACTTGAAGGTACGACGGCAAATTGAGTCTGACTTACTGAACCAGCTAATGGATAGCCCTCCGGAGTTTCTTGAGCAAGTCGTCATTGATCTCGTGGTGCGAATGGGTTATGGAGGAAGCCGCAAGGATGCAGGAGAGGCTTTGGGCGGGTCTGGAGACGAGGGTATCGACGGAATCATCAAGGAAGATCCACTAGGATTGGACATAATCTACCTTCAAGCCAAGCGCTGGAATGGGACCATTGGGCGTCCGGAAGTTCAGAAGTTCGCGGGGGCTCTCCAAGGGCAACGTGCAAAGAAGGGTATATTTATCACCACATCTACATTCTCTGCTGATGCTGTGGAGTACGTTTCCCGAATCGACACAAAGATAATCCTTATCGACGGTCTGCGGCTGACCAAACTGATGTTTGATCATGGAGTAGGTGTATCTACCGCATCGAATTACGAAGTAAAGCGAATCGACTCTGATTATTTCGTGCCTGAATAGAAAGTCACTTTTCCACGTCAAAACAACCTGTTACAATATGTCCCCATGATTAAAGATT
>JAYEJW010000423.1:0-9034 GCA_034716535.1 Pseudomonadota bacterium | reverse complement strand
AGCGAAACACAAATCTCTCGTAAGTCACAGGGTGGTGTACAAAAACACAACTGGGAATATAAACAGCATGTGGATAAACGCAGTATTGGTGCGTTCGCAACCTCTCCAAAGGCCAGAAGGCGATGGCTTATGCGCGGCTGTATCCAACGCCGACGAAAGGAGGGCGAGGCAAAAAGTCACCACTCAGTGGTGACTTATCTCAGCAATATCTGTCTCGCGCCCGCGCCGTGCTCACCTTCCCCGACCTTGCCGACCAAGTGGCTTCCGGAGCCCGCAAAGATCAAGCGGCATCATTTCCGCCATTTCTGATCTTCTCAATCCAACTGACGTTCGTCGTCTTCTTGGCGGGATCGTTCTTTGCTCGTTGTGGGAGTCCCTTGGTGCCAACCGCCCTGCCGCCTTGGGGGCCTGACTTGCGGTTCGCGCTCGCCATGCGCTGAGTCGCCGTCGCTTCGAGCTTGCGGAACAGACCGCCAACGTTCGATGTGTGTGCTCTCAGCTCGGCGAGCATGGGATGAGCCCTGCCGTTCTCATCGGCCAGATCGTGCGGAGCAATCTTCGCAACGAATCCTCGAACACGCTCGGCAGCATCCACGGCGGCGGAGAATGCCGAAATTAACGGCAAATCCGAGCGGCGCAGCTCGCACGTATCGATGAAATTTCGGCAAGCGTCCTTCCAGGCGGCTACTCCTGCGGCGCTCAGGTCGGCGGGCGGCGGCGGTACTTGCTTCATTGCCTTCATTCGCTATTTCCTCACATTCGTCGGTATTCCGGTGCAGGTCCCGTGCGCAATCGGTCAGTTAACTCGCGACTGCGACCCTCCGCGACTGTTGTTCCCTTAACGCGTAGTGATCGCGACCCTATCCCCCCTCGGTCGCTGCGCATCAAAACACTGTGTAGTTCGCCAGTGCTGAACGTGTGACCAGCTCAATGCACCGTGGTCCGGCTCCCGGCCAGGTTCTCGGCGATCAGGTCCATAACGTGCCGGGTTGTCTTCTCGACGTCGGCGCGGTCCAACTCGCCAGTGTCGAGAAGCGCCACTAGCCATTGCGCGAGGACAAGCTGACCATGCCGAGCGGCAGCATCCGCACCGTGCTCTTGGTCAATGGTGCGCATCTCGCTGGCTGTCCGCGCCGCGAATTTCCGCAAGGTGGCCTCAAATTCGGCTGTTGCCCGGCTCGTGCCGGACGGCTCATCAAATAGCGAATTCATATTTTTTTCATGGCATGGGTGGGGTAGGGGGTGCCGACCGTGCGGGCAAACTTGATCGCTCATAATTTCGCCTCTTTTATCTGCGCTCCCTTTATCTTAGCGAGTGCCTTTTCCGCCTCGTCGCGCGCCTCTTCAGCGTCGTCGAGCGCCTCTTCAGCCTCTTCAGCCTGGAGCGCAGTTTCAACTAGGGCCGCAGCCAGGCGACGCTCAACAGGCGACGAGTCAACGCTTTGGAGTATGAGCTCGGCTAGTTCGCCTTCCGCGTACGCGGACAAGATGCTGTCTGGGATGTTCATTCTCGCTCCTCCAGTTGCGGCGATGGTGCCGGGGGGCGTGGTGGTGCCGGGGGGGCGTGGTGGTATCGGTTCGACGAATCGCCATCGTCGCATTCGACCGACACCACCTCCGCGTCTTCGAGCGCCTCGCGCAGCGTTCTCGAAGGGTAAAAGTCCGACGGGCTTCTCTCGCCGTTCGGTCCACGCTTGAGCCTGATGGTCACGATTACGGTCACGGTTCGTCTCCTCTTTTTGCGCTGTCTTTTTTACCTATCCACCCGGGGGCGCGCGCCGCTATCCAGGAGAGCGCGCGCCCCCGTAGGGGGTAGAACCCTGGATAGCTGGATAGCCCAGTGTTTATGCGGCTATCCACGATTGGATAACCCCAGCTATCCAGACCCCCCCTGGATAGCGGTTCAGCCCAGTAACGGCGCGGCTATCCACGGTTGGATAGCGCGTCTGGATAGCGAGCGTCTGGATAGCGGTTCCACGGAGATGTTCCACGGTTATGCACAGCCTCACGGAAGCGCTCTGTGGAGGTATCGCCGGCCGGTCCTTCCCTGCTCTTTGCTCCACGTGAACTCGGACTTGTTGCCCGCCGCCGTCCCATCTTTTGGAAACGCGTGGACGATGTTCTCTTGAATCCAGGCGCGACTCTTCCCCGTCAGACTCATCAGGTCATCCACGACGTCCGTGAGTCCGACCTTCTGCCCCTGGCGCAAGTCGAGTAGTTGCACAGCGACCCGCAGACCACTGAGCGCTTCCTCCTTTGCGCCGTCGCGCGCGCCTGTGACCTGTTGCATTTCGTGAGGGTACGGATCGAAGGCGCCCACCCAGTCTGGGTATTCGGGGTCGTTATCGAGGCAGACCGCGCGCATCCGCAGCCAGGTAGCTTTTTCGGCAGGCGGGGAATAATTCCCTTTGGCAAGGTCCAGCCTGACCATGTGCCGCTGCGCCTCCTCATCGATACCGTACTTCTTGGCTGTCTCGTCCCCCATCCGCGCGAGCGTTACAACGAAGCGCGCCGCGCCGCCGATCGATGACGCACCTCGAATCGCCGCGAGATTCCCCGCGTGGGCCTCGGGGCCGTCAGCCCACTTCGGGACATGGGAGGGGATCTGAATCGCGCATCCGGTCTTGAACGCTACCTCGCGCCAGAGGTCCATTACCTCTTCCAGCTCCTCGTTGGAATTCTCCGTTACGCGATGGGTGCTGACGATGGGATCGGCTGAGAAGCTAAGGCACTCCCAGCGCGTAAGCTCTTCGATGAGCTCGTCCACAACCGGCGTCGGGACAACTGATCCGGGGGCTTCTCCGCGCCTTGCGATGACCAGCGCGCGGCCGCCGTAGCCGGAGGACAGCCGCAAGCTTCCGCGCAAGCTGCGCGGGTCGATCCCGTGTAACCGGCAGAAGGCTACGTACCGCCGTAAGAGCTCGGGCCGGTCCTCTTCGTTGCAATAGATCCACGCGCGCCCGCTCTGGCGGATATCTTCGCCCGTGTACGATATCCCGGTGCAAACGGAGACCGCCGACGCGATTTCAAACGCGGACTTGCCAACGCCAGCCGGTCCCGCCGATACGCTCACGTAGCCCTGCAAGAGCCGGTCTTTGACAACCCAGGGGCGAGGGGGGAGGAGCGAGGCTTCCAAATCCTCCGGGATGTCCCCAAGATCCAGGCGGAATGGCGCCTCTAGCGCGGGCGCGGTGCCAGGCTCGTATCGCGCCGCCGAGGCGGCTATCGCGCGAACCTCTACCTCTGATAAGGGCGAGTCGCAGCGCGCGGCGTTCTCGGCGCGCAAGGCGGCGAGGATGCCGTCTTGGGTAAGTCCCTTGGCGCGCATTGAACATGCGAGCGAGAAAAGTGTGGTGTTGCGCTTGCCCTGCTGTAGCTCGCGCTCCTCGTTCGCCGGCTTGGTCTCAATCGCATCGCTGCGCGCCAAATCGCAAAGCCACTCCGGCGCGCGTGCGAGCATTGCTCCTTCGTCTGGATCGCACGACGCCTCCCACTCGTACCCCCGGCCGTTCGCCCGCGACGGAGGGAGAATAACGTATCCGCCACTCCCGCGAACATCCAAGCCCGGGCCTAGCTTGCCCGCGCTGTTTCGAATCTCGCCGTCATTGGGCAGGGCGAAGTAGATATGCTGGCCACCAGTGGGGGTTAGCGCCTGGACGGTTCCCGGCAGCTCGCCGTGCGCGCGTTCTAGCTGGTATAACGTTTCCGCCCCGTCCACGCCATTTTTGTTGTCAACGTCGAGAACCCACAACCCGGATGCGTCACCTGTTGGCATGCCTATCAATGCGCTCGGATGCTCGGCCCACCATGCGCGAATTCGTACCTCATCGGTCGTAGCGTCCTTAAACCCGTGCTGCGTCAGTGGCCGCTTATCCGCTCCGCAAGGGAATACCGGATGGCCGCGCGCCGCATAGGCGAGAGCGGCCCGAAGGGTTTGGGGCCGATCGGCGTTCATCGCCGCATCGCCTGTTGGCGCTCGCGATAGACCACGATGCGATCCAGTAGGAGCGAGCGGCGCAGCGACCACGGCGGGCGGGGATTAAATGGCGAGCGGCGCCCCTGGTATGGAGCATCCATGCGGATTACATTCGGGGGGCGATGTGAGGTATAATCCATAGAGAATCTCGTAGCTGGTGATTCAAGCTGTCGCCGCACCGGTGCCCCCGCCAGTGCGGCGTTTTTATGTCTGGGAATCATTCGCGCATCACTCGCGGGTGTCCATGTTCGTGTACAGGAACCGCTCCATTTCTGCGGCGATTTCTAGCTGCTCGGCGGCCGCCTCCCGCAAGGTCAGCGTCAGGTCGTCGAAATCTTGTTCGGTTTTGCAGTGCGTATCCACGACGCCCCGCCAATGCGGTGAGCCGATTTCGTGCTGCTCAAGCTCCAAGGCGGCAGGTAGCCACTTCAAAAACCGAGCTACGTTGCTCGAATGTTTGCGAACCAGCGCGACGTGGACAGCGACATCGCCGATTTCCACGTAGCCCGCCGGTAGCGCTTTCTGTGTATGGCTCATGCTGCGGTCCCCTCATTCATTCCGCGGCCTCCCGGCTAAAGAAACGTGCGGATTTCTTCATCCGCGATGGCCTCCGCGCGAGCGTCAAGAGTTCTTTTTATCTCTCTTAAGGGGAACCACTTCATGTTTCCGAACATGACCCCGCGCGGAGTCTTCCAGCGCGCACGGCTGCGGCTGGTGGTATTCGTCGCCTCTTCGATTTCAGATTCATGAACGTACCCGAGCTTCAGCATCCATTCACGCGTGAACGGGTCCGGGCGGTCTGGCTTTTCGGCGGGCTTTTCGGCGGGTGCTGCGGGCATTTGTCTTCTCCATCTTTGTTGAGGATGGAGACAGACTAACGGAGGGGTTTCACGGAAAGGTAGCTTTCCGTGAACCTATTTTTCGGGGGTTATCGGCTGCTCTTCGGCGGGTGCAAGTGAGGTGAAATGACGTTCATGATCGTGCGCCATGATCGGATGTTCTCCTCAACCAGCCACCTCTCGCTCTGGTAGCGTTCTGCTAGTCGCTTAGCGATATCGCTCGCGCTCAGATTCTTGTCCCCCTTCTTCAGTTTGAGCGCATCAGCGGTCCATTGCGTATGCTCGTCCTCGGCTGAATTCACGCCTTGCTTCTTTTCTCCGATGGCTTTTCTCTTCTCATAATCGCCAACCACGAAGGACCGATACAGGTCTCGTTCCGCTCGTAGCTCCCGGATCTGTTGCATCCACCAGCGCTCCTCGGGCGTTAGTGGCCGCGTCCTGGTCACAACAACCCGCCCATCCCTTGTCTCCTTCTTATAGAGCGTTGGCGCTTTTGGTGGCTCGGGATTCATGTACTCTTCGAGCCCGGTGAAATCGAAGTCGTGCTCGTCGTCTTCACGCGGAGGCTTTTTCATGGACATCCTCCGGCTGAAGATTGCTGTAGCGCTTCAGGTTCTCCCAGGACTTATGCCCGGTGATCATCGCCACGCGGGGGATGTCCAGACCTTGCCGGAACAGGAGTACGGTCCCGTAGTGGCGCAGATCATGAAAGTGAAGGTCCTTGATCCCGAGCCGCTTGCAGGCGCGAGTAAAGGCGGTCGATACGCTGTCAGCGCTGTAGGGGAACAACCGCCCAGTGGGGTGCTCCTGCACCCGTCGCTGTACGATGTCCCAGGCGTCCGGCAGGAGCGGAACAACTTGATCATTCCCTTCCTTGTGCCTCGGGTCCTTCCTATCCCTGATGATGACGGTGCGCCTCTGCTGGTCCACGTCCTCGGCCTGGATACGGCATATCTCACCTAAGCGCATCGCCGAGGCGGCGGCAAACCGAACAATCACACCCATCGGGATCTGTTGACGCCGATTGTCCGCCCAAAACGTCGTGAGGCGGTCCAGTTCGGCTTCGGTGGGGATTCGGTCGCGGTGGCGTCCCCGTGTGCTCATCTTGCGATGTTTCAGGGATCGGCGCGCATCTCGGGCCAGCTCCGGGTCGATGTCGATCTGCCGGACATGTCGCCCCCAGTCGAGCACGGTTGCGAGAAAGCTCATGTCTTGAGCGATAGTCACGCCTCCGGCGCCCTCGCCCGCTCTACGATCGATGAAGTCCCGAAGGTGGACAGGCGATAGGGATTCGAGCTTGACGGTGCCCAGGCGAGCGCTCAGGCGCCCCAGGCAGGCGTCCTTCGTCCTACCCCTGATGGAGACCTGCTCCCGGTACAGCTTGATCAGGTCGGCAAGTGTCGCCCCACGCGGGCGGGCGTATCCCCCCGCGCCGACGTGTGATATCTGCGCCTCAATCTCGGTCGCCCAATCCTGAGCATCCCGTTTGCGGGTGAAGGTCCCGGCGCGATAGAAGCCCTTGCGCCGGACCTGTACGCGCCATTTGCCGCTCGTCAGCTTGGTTATGGTTGCCACGGGTCAGCCCTCCGGGGTGGAGGGGGTCCCGGTCGTGCTACGATTCTCGGTAGCCATTGCCGAACCTCCTTCATAGGTTGGGTGGTGGTCAGGGCCCCGTCGGTGTTTGCGCACCTTCGGGGCCTGTTTGTGTGCACTCAGTGTGCACGTCCGTCTGACCTAAATTATACGCCTTTTGCGTCCTCTGTGTGCAATCCGTGTGCACTCAGTGTGCAAATCTAGCGAAATGAGCGAGAAAGATCCTTTATATTTCAATAGGTTACTATCGGTTGCCCCGATGATGGATTGGACAGACAGGCACTGCCGATACTTCCTGCGACTGATCACGCGTCACGCCCTCCTCTACACGGAGATGGTCACCACTGGCGCCCTACTCCATGGTGACCGGGAGCGTCTTCTGCGCTCCGACCCCGCCGAGCATCCAGTCGCTCTGCAGTTGGGTGGCAGCGTGCCCGAGGAAATGGCCGAATGCGCCCGGATCGGCGAAGACTGGGGCTACGACGAGATCAACGTCAACGTGGGCTGCCCCTCCGACCGGGTACAGTCCGGACGCTTCGGCGCCTGTCTGATGGCGGAGCCCGATCTTGTCGCCGATTGCGTAGCGACCATGAAAAGTGCCGTTCGGGTTCCTGTGACCGTGAAGACGCGCATCGGTATCGACGAACAGGACAGCTACGAGGCGCTCTTCGGGTTCGCCGAGCGCGTCGCGAGCTCCGGCTGCGATGCCCTGATCGTTCACGCGCGCAAGGCTTGGCTGCAAGGACTCAGCCCGAAGGAGAATCGGGAGATACCGCCCCTGCGCTACGACGTTGTGGAACGGTTGAAGTGCGACCTTCCAGCCCTATCCGTCGTCCTCAACGGCGGGATCAAGTCACTTGCGCACGCCCGGACATTCCTTGGCGTGCTCGACGGCGTAATGGTCGGGCGCGAGGCCTACCATAATCCCTGGATGTTGGCCGATGCGGACCACGAGATCTTCGGGGACGTCCGGCTTGACCGATCCCGGCAGGACGTACTGGATGCCTTCATCCCCTACGTCGAGCGTGAGCTCGCAGCGGGCACGCCGTTGAACGCGATGACGCGCCACATTCTCGGTCTGTTCCAGGGGCAACGAGGGGCCCGCGCATGGCGGCGCCGGATCAGCGAGCGCGTCCATCGCACCGGCGCGGGGCCGGCCCTGTTGCGGGAGGCCGCGCCGCGGGCGGCCTGTTGATCGCACCTAGCACTCCGACAGGGAGTACTAGGGGGGATGGCTAACAAGAACCTTAGTGCGCGATCCGTGCGCCTGACGTCGCCTCCTTTCTTGACAATTTTCCTTGGTTTTCTATGATTGGGCTCACGAGCCAACGCGTGCGGAAAGCCCAGATGCCAACGAATCGGCTTTTTGCATACGGAAGCTTTTCGAACCTATCGTCGGAGGATTGTCCTGTGGTGCCAAAAAACTTCGAACGCCTGAAATGGACCCTATCCGCTCTCTCTGCGGCGGCAACAACGCTCCTCGTCGCCACGCTGGAAGCTCAATAGACAAGCAGCCATAGCGCGAGCACCAAGGACGGTGCGCACTCCGGGGTCGTACACCGGCCGCCCGGGCCCAACAGTCGCGGGTGTCGCGGGCTGAATGGCACGTGCCGGTGCTTACCGTGACGACACGGGCGGTATCCGTGGCGTGATCGATACGCCCCGAGGCGTCTCTTCCCCGGCAAGCTCCCATAGTCCCAGCCGCGCGCGGAAACGCTCGACCGGTCGGTCCCACCCGTCGCTTCCCGGCCCACGTCGGAAGAATCTCTTCGCGTACCAAGTGACGCGGACTCATCCAATCACACCCTCAGCTCCGGACAGGGTCAGAGACAGCAACAGTGACGCGAGCGTCAAGCAAAATGATGTACCCATTCCCCGTCTCCTGGGTGTGTGTGCCGTTGGCAAAGACAAAGAGACCCGACATTTTTTTTGACTTTATGGCAAGAACGCCTGTCGTCGGCTGTCACAGATCAATCGAAGTCGCCGACCTGGTTGCGGCATTTTCGCAGCACAGAATCAGAAGCTGATTAACTACTTGAAGATCTATTGACCTAGCTCAGTGCACGCAGCCAGAAAGAATTTAAAGTTAAAAAACGCTGCTCAGTGTTCCGCCGGCTGCGTTTTCGCTTGGTCACCGTGCTCGAGCAGTTGTGTCATCTATACATACTCTAATCGCATGTCGGAAATTGGGTTATCGAACGCCCATCGCAAAGGAGGGAAAGTACCGTGAGTTACAGAGCATCATCTTTCCTGAGAGCGTTTCTCAGCTTAACGATGCCATCGCTACTCGTCCTGTCGGCGAGCGCGATCGCTGCCGAAACCGAGGTTGCCGAAATAGAGGCCGACACAGGCCATGACGGCAACATCATGTACCGCCCGTTGTTGGACGAGTACAAACTGAAGGGAATCGAAGAGACTGTCCCGGCGGTGGAGGTGGAGCGCAGCGCATCGACGGCTTTGTGTGGCAAGTGTCATGCCGACGCCGTCGCCCAACTGAAGAATTCCGTGCACTTTTTGGGCCAGGGACCGAATCCACGGATCCTGTTCCCCGGCGGCGGAGCCCACGGCGCGCTGGATCGGGCCTGCGGCCTGCCGGGCACGACGGGGCTGATCAACTTCAACAGCG
>JAYEJW010000422.1:0-9058 GCA_034716535.1 Pseudomonadota bacterium | reverse complement strand
GCCAAAAACAGCTATATTCACGCTTTGTTACGGGGATTGTAGCGTATTTATGGGTTTATTGCTTCTCGGTTACGCAGATCTTGTATTGCCGACGACGGGAGCAGGACTTATGGGACGCGCTACTAGTTCGTTTCCACGACCTTGGTGAAGGTACCACCGGGGAAGTCGACAAAGTCGACCTTGGCCTGATTTTCGTTGTTGAAGGTGACACGGATCTCGGGGGCCTTCTGCTGGAAGTACTTGTCCTTGACCGCGTCGGCATAACGCAGGATGCCTTCCAAACTCGGCTCCACATCCATACTCAGCCGCGGATCTGCATCCATGTGGATGGTGTAGAGCAAGTCCGGATCGAACACGCCTGTCTCCGGTAGGGACGCAAAGGTCAGCTGTACGACGACTTTCTCGCCATCGGACGTGTCGTCACTGGGGTAGCCGAACATCCCATACAGATCCGCCGGGCTGATCGGTATATCCGAAAAGATCGAGTTGACGCCATTGGGGTCATTGTGGTCTGCAGCAAACGGGCTTGCGCAGGAAAGACTCAACGTCAACCAGAGTACACACTGGAGCGCGGCGTAGAGGACACGATTTGGCAGTACCCCCAGATGCCGGGTTGAACGGTATGGAGTTATCAATCGATTCATTTTGCCCCCCCAGAAGGGCTGCCGCGGCCGGCGGACAGCGATTAGAAGCACGAATATGCTTAATCAGGGAGTCTAGATTGCACCGAACGATCCGACTGAAAAATGCTAAGAATCAAGGAGATCGGGAGCACGAAGCGGAAAGCGGCGGCCCTCGAAACAAGTAATGAGACGCTTACGTATTGCCCGGGTTCTCGCTGCTGTTCGCCGGATCATCAATCTGCGGCGATCAGGTCAAATAACCCTGATCAGCAGGCGCCTTTTGGACGTGCCCGGCCCCAAGCGACGATAAAGAGATGGAGCCGCCCTATCACCGTCAACGACCACCGAACACTCCCAAGACGTCCTGGCAACGGTCTTAGCCCGAATACGTCACCGGGGATTGAAAAAGGGCCGTCATCTGCGGCATAAAGGTTGTGCGACACAAGTTATGCACCGACAAGAGGACGGCCCTTAGATGACGGAGTGTAGCGGGGAACAACCGCAATTTAGCGCGTTGGGAAAGCGTGTAGTGATCGGAAAATTCGACGGCGGTGCGATCAGGTCTGATGGCGACGGTCTGTTGTTGGGCGAGGTGGAGGCGAAGACACGGATCGTGCAACGCCTTGCCGAGCAGTTCGTCGATCATCGCGATCCGCAGAGCATTGAGCACAGCGTAAGCGATCTGGTCGCGCAGCAGGTCTTCGCACTCGCGCTGGACTATTCAGCGTTTCCGCGGTGCAGGGATGCGCCGCCGATCAGCAAACCCGCATCAGGGCGACGGTGATGTTGTCGAGCCCTCCGCCCTCCAGTGCGAGGTTGACAAGCATGGCAGGAAGTCTGTCCAGATCCTGATCGGCGATGAGCAGGGTGCGCCGCAGATCCTCGTCGGAAACCATGCCGGTCAGGCCATCGGTACAGAAAAGAAAGAGATCGCCTGGGACAAGATCCATCTCCCGCATGTCCACCACCACCGAGTCGCCGGTGCCTAGGGCACGAGTCAGAACATGCTCGTTGATACCGGAACGCCGCGCGTCCTCCAAGGTCGGAAAGAGACCTCCGTCGACGACCTCCTGGATCAGGGAATGGTCCCTTGTAACCTGGGTAAGGTCGCCGTCGCGCAAGCGATAGATCCGCGAATCGCCCACGTGGCCGAACACCAACCAGTCCGGTCCCACGAATCCGAGCACCAGGGTGGTACCCATGCCGACGTAGCGGGACGTGCGCTGCGATGCCTCCCAGACAACCCGGTTCGCTTCCTCCACCGCGGCCTTCACGCGACGCAACGCCTCCTTCCTGTCGCGGGGAGGAGGCGGTCGCTCGCGGAAACAGGCGCCGATCACCTCGGTGGCGAGCCGGCTTGCCACGTCGCCGGCATTGGCGCCACCGATACCATCGGCGACGATCACGAGACCCGCATCGGAATAGACAGCGACGGCATCCTCGTTGTGGGTCCGTACGAGACCCTTATCGGTCTGCCACGCGTATGCCGGTCGCTGCTGGCCCATGCGGATGCTATTCCAAGAAAAAGGTGGCCGTAGCTGCCGCGCGCCTGTCCCCGCCGGTCTCTCCCCTCAGCGATCGGCCTGGAGCAACCCGGAGAGGCGCTTCGCCGGTACGTAGCCCGGCACCATGTCCCCGCTCTCGAGCACGATCGCCGGGGTCCCCGTAACGCCGAGAAGCTCGCCCAGCTCCATGTGGGCCTGGACCGGGTTCTCGCAGCTCTTCTTCTCCACCGACTTGCCGGCCTTGGCATCGGTCATGGCCTGCTGGCGGTCGTCCGCACACCAGACCGAGACGGCCTCCTCATACGACTCGCTCTTTAGACCGGCGCGGGGGTAGAAGACGTAGCGGACACGAATGCCCTCGTTCCCGTAATCCTCGATTTCGCTGTGCAGCTTACGGCAGTAGCCACAGTCGATGTCCGTGAAGACGGTGACCGTGTGATCGTATTTCTCAGGGGCGAAGATCACCATGTTGTCCTCGCCGACCTGATCCACCGCCTTCTTGCGGGCTGCGGCGCGGCGCGGCTCGGTGAGGTCTTCCCGATTGGCCAGATCGATCATGCGCCCCTGGACCATGTAACGGCCATCGCCGCTGACGTAGACCACCTGCGGCCCCATCAGGACCTCGTAGAGGCCGCCCACGGGCGTCTCTTCAATACTGTCGATCTTGTAGTCCGGGAGCAGCTTCGCAAGCGCGTCCTTGATCCTCTCGTTCGCGTCCGCAAGCACCGGCGTTGCGGCCAGAGAAAGAACAATACCAGCAGACAAAATTCGTGCCATTTTCCACATTGCAGATCAACCTCAGTCTCGAAAATTGGTAAATTCCAGGGGCAGCCCCCAGTCCGTCTCCCGCAACTGCGCAATCGCTTGTTGCAGCTCATCGCGTTTCTTGCCGCTGACCCGGACCTGTTCTCCCTGGATCTGGGCTTGCACCTTGAGCTTGGATGTCTTCAGAGTCTTGACCATGCGCTTGGCGGTCTCGGCGTCGATGCCCTGCTTGATCGCGACCTCCTGCCGCGCCGCGTTGAGACTGGACACCGGATCCTTGATGTCCATGCTTGAAACGTCGACTTTGCGTTTGACCAGTTTCTGCCGCAGGATATCCATCATCTGCTGAAGCTGGAATTCCTGCTCCGCTCTCAACAGGATGCCGGAATCGGAGAGCTCGAAGCTCGCCTGCACACCCTTGAAGTCGAAGCGCGTACCGATCTCGCGGTTCGCCTGGTCCACGGCGTTGCGCACCTCCTGAAGGTCCACCTCAGAGACGATATCGAAGGACGGCATTAGCTCTGACCCCTGTTGTCTTCCCCCGCACCGCTCACCAGCGGAGCAGGTCGCGGTGCTTGCGCAACAAGCCGATCACCCTTACCTCGGCACCTTTCCGAAGGAAGGAGGTGAGAAGGTGCATCCGCGGCGCGCTGGTTCGATCGAAGCGCGTACCTTAGTGCATGTAAGCGCTCAGATCCACCGCCGGGGCGGGAGACAACAGGCGAGGCCTCAGGCCCGCGGATGGTGGGTGGCGTGAAGCTGCTTGAGCCTTTCCCGCGCCACATGGGTATAGATCTGGGTCGTGGACAGGTCGCTGTGCCCCAGCAGCATCTGCACCACGCGCAGGTCCGCCCCGTGGTTAAGAAGGTGGGTGGCGAAGGCGTGGCGTAGCGTATGAGGCGACAGGTGCTTGGCAATGCCGGCTTCAAGCGCATAGCGCTTGATCAACTGCCAAAAGGCCTGGCGGGTAATACAGTCGCTGCGGCGGGTAGGGAACAGGTAGTCGCACGGGCGACCGCCCAGTATGTCCTGGCGCGGCCCGCAGAGGTATTCCCCCAGCCACGAGACGGCCTCCTCTCCCAGCGGGACCAGGCGCTCCTTGTCCCCCTTGCCCACCACCCGGACGACACCCTGGACCAGGCTCACCTGTTGCGGCGTAAGCCCCACCAGCTCGGAGACACGCAGCCCGGTCGCATAAAGGACCTCCAGCATGGTACGGTCTCGATGCCCGCGGGAGTCTTCCGTGTCCGGGACCGCCAGCAGCTCTTCCACTTCCGCCTCGGTGACGGTCTTGGGCAATGGCCGGCCCAGCTTGGGGGCCTCCACCCGGGCGCTGGGATCGTCCCTGATCGCCCCCTGCCGCAGCAGGTGCTGGTAGAACTGACGCAGGCAGGACAGCAGCCGTGCAGCGGAGCGCGGCTTACGTCCCTGGCGGGAGAGCAGCGTCAGGTAATCGAGTAAGTCGCTGCGCCGCGCCGCCACCAAGCCCCTGCCCCGCTCCTCGCCCAGCCAGGCCGTAAAGGCGCGCAGATCGGACTGATACGCAGCGAGGGTATTGGGGCTTAGGCCCCGCTCCATCCAGAGGGTATCTGCGAAATGCTCGATAAGAGACGACTGGGTATGGTCGATCATGGACGGCTGCAACCGGAAAGGCCGTTCGATGAACCGCAGTCACGCACAGGAAGCGGAGATCGGGGTGTCCTGTGCCGGCCCATCAATCCCCTACCCCCTCAACGCCTTCGTGCCGTAAGAGCCAGCGCTTGACGGCCAGCTTGCGTCCGCTCGTGTCGCCCGCGAAGCCTCCGAGACCGTCCGCAGCGACCACTCGGTGGCAGGGCACCACGATGGGGCAGGGGTTGGCCCGACAGGCCCCGCCGACGGCCCGCGGGCTGGTGCCGAGCTCACGGGCGAGTTGGCCGTACGTGACCGTATGCCCGGGCGGGATGGCTCGCAGCGCCTTCCAGACGCGCAGCTGGAACGGCGTGCCGCACAGCCGAACGGGCAGGTCGAAGCCACGGGTACCGTCCTCGAAGTACGCGCTCAGCTGCTCCGCAACGGGCCCCGGCAGATCCGCCCCGGCCGGAGCGGCCGGTTCCGGTTCCAAGTCGACACCGGCCAAGGCGCCGTCTTCCCAGCTGATTGCCACCGCGCCCACGGGCGTGGCCAGTGGCGCGTCGATTCTGCTCATGGGCACCTTCCTCAATATCTCGATGATCCAAGATCCAATACGAAACCCGGGGAAACGCTGCATCCCGGAACCGCGGAGGAGCTGAATTATTCAGCGTTTCCTTAGGGTCGAATTGCGACCGGACCGTCGGCTGATATTCGGCCTCCGATTGTCGGGTTACGCTTCGCTAACCCGACCTACCCTATTAGATTGTGCTCCACGCACCTCCGCGCAAGAACGGTGGATCACTACGCCGACCGCAGCCGACCTGCGATGTCCGCCCGCGCCTGGGCCAGGATGGAGTCGCGGTCGATGCCGTCCAGGATGTCACGAATGACGTGCTTGGGACCAGTCTCTCCCCAGGATTTGCCCTGGGCCAGGAACGCCTCCGCCGCCTGCCCCACCACATAGGTCGCATAGTAGGCCACCGCCCCCTGGGCGGTGCCGGTGAGAAGCGTGGACAGCCCCCCCGTGCCCAGCTTGAGGGCAGAGGAGACGAAGTTCACCGCCCACACCGTGCCCATGAACAGCGTCATCTGGGTCGCGATCGTCTTGACCAGGGACCCGGCCTCCGTCTTCGAAAGCGGCAATCCGTAAAGCTTGGACAGATGCACCACCATGCCCACGTCCACAGCGGCGGCGGCCAGCAGGTCGGCGATCGGAATCGGATTGAGGGCCACCGCCACGCCCTTGGCGATACAGTAGCTCTTGATCATCTTGACCCCGAGCTTGCGCTTCGCCTGGAGGATGCGCTTGCCGACCTGGTCGCTCAGGTTGCTCGCGAACAGCGAGGCGTTGAGCGCCGCGAGTGTCTTGCCCTCCGCCTCCAGCAGCTCCCACAGACGCTGCTTGAGGGCACCTACGTCCGGTTCGGGCTGGCGCAGGGTCTCGGTCTCATTGCCCTGCTCGTCCACCAGGATCACCAGCCGCTCGGCGGGCATGGCGCTGACGCAGACAATGTTTTTTGGCTCGATATAGCCGGCGGTGTGGCGCATGATCGAGGTCTTCAGCAGCTCCCGCTCGTCCCTCGTGTAGCGGTCCGTCTTGTTGAAGACCAGGATCGTCGGCCGCTGATGCTGCACCAGGATGCGTAGGGCCCGTATCTCGGTCTCCGTGAGGTCCCCGTCGACGACGAAAAGCACCAGGTCGGCGCGGGAGGCCACCTCGTGGGCCAGGGCCTCCCGGGACTCCCCCTGCACCTCGTTGAGACCCGGGGTGTCGATCATGAAAACCCCGCCGGTGTGATACTCGTCCCACTTGCCCATCTGGCTGGTCTTGGTCTCGCCGTGCAGGGGGCTGGTGCTGAAATGACGCTCGCCGAGCAGGGCGTTCAGGGTGGCGGACTTGCCGACGCTCACGCGGCCGAAGGCGGCGATGTGGATGTGGCCCTGATCCAGTTTGTCGAGCATGGCCTGGACCTGCCGATAGTCGTCCGCGAGCGATTCGCGCACCTCCGACGGGATACGCTCGTCGTCCACCAGCTCGCGCAGGCTCTCGCGCGCCAGATCGAGATGACTGTCTCCGTCAGCGGCTGGCCTGTCTTGGCTCGTCGCGGGCGTCTTCTTGGATTTCCAAGGCAAGTCTTGCAAAACGCCTTGCACGCGCTTCGAGATCTTCACTCAGGCTCTCCTCAAAGGCTTGTGCCGCCTGGGCCGGCCGCAGGGCTCCCCGGGACTCCAGCGACACAGCGACCGCCTTCCCAAGGGATTCGAAGATCATGCCGTAGGCCGCGGCGTGGACCAGACCGCCGACCAGGGTGCCGACGCCAGGAAAGGCCTTGAGGCCGTTTCCCGCGATGGCAAGCATAATGGTAGTACTGCGGGCGACGCGCTTCTGCACCAGCTCCAGCAGCAGGTCCGTGTCCATCTGGCGCACAGGGACGTCGTAGAGATTGGCGAGCTCTCTGACCATGCTCACCGCCAGGTAGCCCTGGATCACCAGATCGGACCCTGGGGCGACGGCGGCCATGGCACCGATCATGGCCTTCTTGGAATAGCTGCGGGTGAGCTCTTCCGCCCGGTGGCGGCGGTGGGTCTGCTCCGCATCGTCAAGACGCCGGGCTACCAGTACGAAGACGCTGCTGTCCCGTAGCCGCTCGAGCACCTCCGGGTCCTCGTCCATGCGCCGCTGCAGGGCCTGACGCAGCTCGTCTACCCGCGGCGGCAGGTCGCGCACCACCGTCTCCTCGGTGCCGTCCGGCAACACCCGCACCGCCTCACGCTTGCCGCCCGCCTGCACCGCCACCAGATCCACACGGGCCGCCTCGCCCAGACGCTCGCGCAGGCGCGTGAGCAGGGTCTCCAGCTCCTCGCGGCGGTAGCGATCGGTCTTGTTGAGCGCCACGATAGCGGGTTTCCCCAGCTCCAGCAGGGCCGTAAGGTCGTCATACTGAGAGCGGCTCAGGTCCCCGTCGCAGACGTAGATCACCACGTGAGAGCGCAGGGCTTCGGCGCGGGACATCTCATCGAGCCCCGCACCCACCTCGTTGGTGCCCGGCATATCGGTGAGAATCAACTCGTCCCCGCTCGGGCTCTTCCATCGATACTGGCCGATCTCCCGGGTCGTGCCGCCGCGGGCGCTCACCTCCAGCTCTGCCTCGGGCAATAGCGCCTTGATCAGCGACGACTTGCCGCTGCTGATCTCGCCGAAGAAGCTCACGTGGATCGTACCGGAGGCCTTGCGCTCCTGCAGCAAGGCGAGCTCCCGCCGGACCGCGGCGATGTCGATACCCGCCTCGCTCGCCTTTTGCACCCGTTGCTCCAACTCCTCCCGGTCGACGGAGGCAGCGGCCTCGGGCTTCGGGGCCGCCGCCCTGCGCCCGCCGCGCGGCCGCAGCAACCGCCAAAGCGCATAACCGCCGACAGCGGCAATCGCGAGGAAACCTCCCCCATAGAGGTAGAAGAACCAGGAGGGCGCACTCTGCAAGCGCTCCCAGACGTCAAAGGCCGTATCGGTCAGTATAAGCAGCGCCCAGAGCAAGAGCACCGTCAGCAGGCTCACCCCGAGGGCGAGCCCCACGCGCACCAGTTGGGACGGGCGAAAGCTTCGGCTCACGAGCTCACTGGAGATGTCATAGACGCCACCGTTTGACAGCCTTCCGCCCCCGGGGGGCCCGGGGCGAAGGGACCAAGCCCCTCCATCGTCGTTCTTCTACTTTGCTTCTTGGTCTCCGCGGCCGCACATTGGCCACCGAGGCCAGTCTCGGTCTGATGGAGTGATTCGCATTATAGCTTGCTGCCGTCGCGGCAGCGCGCCGGAGCAGCCAGCAAAGCCTCACCGGCGAGGCCCCCATCGGGCCCGAACGCCGGGCGCGTGGGCCGCTTCTAGCCGCTCAGTGTATAATCCAAGCACCGGGACGCGACTAGGTGTCCTTGCCAGTGCGGGGAGCCGATCACACCGCACCACATTGAAACCATGAGCAAACCGCAGGACAAATTCTGGGAGACCACGCCGCTCGCCGCGATGAGCCCTGAGCAATGGGAGTCGCTGTGCGACGGCTGCGCCAAATGCTGTCTGGAGAAGCTGGAGGACGAGGACACCAAGCGCATCGTCTACACCAACGTCGCCTGCAAGCTGCTGGATGACGATACCTGCCGCTGCACCGACTACCCGCACCGTTCCAAGCTCGTACCCAACTGCGTGACCCTCACGCCGGCGGTGCTACAGGAGCCCTACTGGCTACCCGCCACCTGCGCCTACCGTCTCGTCGCCGAAGGCGGCCCCCTGCCCCATTGGCACCCCCTCGTCACCGGCGACCCGTCATCGGTGGACGCCGCCGGCCAAATGATCCGCGGACGGGTCATCAGCGAGAACGACGCAGGCCCGTTGGTCCATCACCTCATCGATTGGGTCGAATAGCGGGCCGATTTCGGATGCCGTTCGCTGATCATGCGGGAATGACGGCTGGAATTTCAATGCGACAAATTAGAATTATAAAAGCACCCGCGTCACGAGCCCCATCCCGCACTCGCTGACGGGCACCGGGATACGCACCCTGT
>JAYEJW010000421.1:0-9065 GCA_034716535.1 Pseudomonadota bacterium | reverse complement strand
GCGAGGGGAATGGCTGCAGCTGCTGAGAGAACAGGGGCTCGCTGGAAAGGGGCTCGATACCAATCGCGTTACGATCGAGCAGTGCCGGGAGGCGGGCTTGGATGTCGTCGAGGGGGATGCGATGGAATACTTGCGCGGCCTGCCCGATGCCTGCCTGGGAGCCATAACCGGGTTTCATATCATTGAGCACATCCCGTTCACCGATCTGGTTCGGCTGATCGATGAGTGCCTGCGCGTGCTCAACCCCGGAGGCATTGCCATGTTCGAGACCCCGAATCCGGAAAATCTGGTCGTGGGCAGCTGCAGCTTCTATAACGACCCCACTCACCTCAATCCCCTGCCGCCACTCGTCTCGCAGTTTCTACTCGGAGCGCGGGGCTTCGAGTCTGTGGAGATCCTTCGCTTAACCGAGAACCGGGCGGTAGAGCGTCTTCCCCTGCAGCCGGCTGAAGAGCAGAATTCCGGCAAGCTTAATACCGCCATCGAATTCATCAACAGGCACTTTGGCGCAGCCCCCGACTATGCGGTGATCGGGTACAAGCCATAGCGGTGGGAACGTCTCTGTGTCGCGCCTTCGCGAAAGTATAGGAAAAGCGTTCGATCAAGATGCCAACGAAGATTGCGGTACTGGCTGCGGTGCCCCCCAGCGGTGAGCAGGGTGGGGCCGAGCGCTTCTCTGAGGGATTGCAGAACGCCCTTAGGGATGAGGGCGCGGAAGCAGACATCCTGTCGGTGGTCAGCGATGAGCGGGACTACTATCAGATTCAGGAATCTTATCTTCGCTTCTACGACCTGGATCTTTCGGCCTATGATGGTGTGATTTCCACGAAAGCGCCCGCCTATCTCGTACGCCATCCCAATCATGTGTGCTATCTCCAGCATACGATGCGGGCGTTTTACGACCTGTTCGAGAGGCAGTTTCCGAAACCGTCCAAAGCGCTCTTGAGCCAGCGGCGGTTCATCCGCCAACTGGACACGGCGGCGCTGAGACCACCGCGAACGCGGAGACGATTTACCATCAGCCATGAGGTGACACAGCGGCTGGAAAAGTACAATGGGTTGGACTCGGATGTGCTGTACCAGGCATCCACCCTGTGTGGTTTTCGGCGCGGCGCCTATCAGTATGTGTTTCTGCCGGGGCGGCTCCACCGGTGGAAGCGGGTCGATCTGGTCATCAAGGCGATGCGCTATGTCCGCGCCAAGGTGAAGCTGATCATTGTGGGCACAGGAGAGGACGAGCTGGCGTTGCGCTCGCTGGCGGTCAAGGATCCACGGATCTCTTTCTTGGGGCGAATCTCTGACGAGGAGCTCCTGGACCTCTACGCGAACGCGTTGGTCGTTCCGTTCGTTCCTCTACAGGAGGATTTCGGGCTTGTTACGCTAGAGGCGTTCCATAGCGAGAAGCCCGTTCTCACCTGCGTTGATTCAGGGGAGCCTGCGAGGATCGTCGAGCATGGGCATACCGGCTTCGTCTGCGCGCCGGCACCGAAAAGCATCGCCAAGCGTATCGACCAGCTTGCTGCCGACCCCGATGCTGCTGCGAGAATGGGACGGGCGGGCGCAAAATCCATCCAGCACATCAATTGGAAGAAAGTCGCGGTCACTCTGCTCGAGGCCCTGAACACCGACGCCCCTGCGGGCTGACGGCGAGCCTGTCCCCGCGAGCTCGTCAGCGGAGTTGCAGAATACGTGGGCGTTGAGATCGGCCTTGTCCGAAGTGTCTCGTCTTGTGCTTACCGCTGCATCCCGGTCGCTGAGGGAGCTCGGATCGTCACCTCCACCGGCAGAGCGGCGACGCCGGCGAATGACGGTGCATCCGATGGCACGATCTGAAAGACCGCCGCCTGATCCCACCAGTCGTGGCTGTCTCCGACGTGGACATCTCTCGAATGCGAGGCCACGGAGACAGAGTAGTTCCCGCGTCCCAGATTGAGCGCTAGCCGATACTCGATCCAGACCTCCCCCGGCCCTGCGGGCAGATCCTGTCCCAGGTGATAGGTGTTGGTTCCGAAGATGTCGTTTCCCAGACGGTCGCGGATCAGGAGACCGACCGTCGCCCCGGAGACAGGCTCGTTGTAGCGAACCTTGCAGCGGATAAGCGCATGCTCTCCGACTCTGAACGCCCGCGTGGGCTCGCCGCTCTGATCCAGCATGTCGACTGCGAGTATGGTCGCCTTCTTGTTGCCGCTGCGGGTGCCTGTCTTACCGGTCTCGCTCTCGACTTGACGGATTTCCTCATCCTTCTCCCGTCTTGCGATCATGGCGTTGTAATAGTCCAGGATGCTGTCCGGCGCGCCGTCCTTGATGAGAAGTCCCTTATCCAGAAGCAGGGCGCGGTCGCAC
Organism: Pseudomonadota bacterium; assembly: GCA_034716535.1. Classification (GTDB taxonomy): domain Bacteria; phylum Pseudomonadota; class Gammaproteobacteria; order Chromatiales; family Chromatiaceae; genus JAYEJW01. The sequence continues at coordinate 6,722 of JAYEJW010000421.1, read as the reverse complement.
AGGCTCTTCACCGCGCCGGGATCGTGAGAGACGAACAAGAGGGTGGTGCCGAGGTCCTTGAACTCCCGGATGCGGCTCATGGATTTGTGCTGGAAGTAGACGTCGCCTACGGACAGGGCCTCGTCGATGATCAGGATCTCCGGGCGCACCGCGGCGGCGACACTGAAGGCGAGCCTCACCTGCATCCCGCTGGAATAGGTGCGCAACGGCTGATCCATGTAGTCGCCGAGCTCGGAAAAGGCCTCGATCGCCGGCATCAACCGCTGAATCTCAGCACGGCGCAATCCCATGATCTGGCAGGAGGTGATCGCGTTCTGCCGACCGGTGAACTCGGGGTGAAATCCCATCCCGAGCTCGAGCAGCGCCGCGACGCGGCCCCGAATCCGGATCTCCCCCTCTGTCGGCTGCGTCGAGCCGTTGAGCATCTTGAGCAGGGTGCTCTTGCCGGCGCCGTTTTCCCCGATGATCCCGACCGCCTCGCCGGGCTCCACCTCGAAGCTGAGATCGCGCAGGACCCAGATCGGATCATGGGTCTTGGCGTGGCCGGCGCTCAACCACTCCAGCAGGCGCGCGCGCTGATCGGGGTAGCGCTTGTACTTCTTGCCCAGCCTTCTGACGGAGATGAGAGTCATCGAGGTACTAAAGCTCGTCCACCAGCTCTCCGGACAGCCGTCTGAATGCAAAGAATCCGAGTCCGAGCAAGCCCAGGGCCAGAACGATCTGCGGCACGAACTCCGTCCAATCGGGAGGGTTGCCCGTCAGGAAGATGCCCTGGTATCCGCCGATCAATCGGGCCATGGGGTTCCAGTCCAACAAGGCTTCACGGAATCGCTCTGGAACGATCGTGATCGGATAGACGATAGGCGTGAGCCAGAACCAGAAACGAAGCGCCACCATTGTCGCCTTGCCGACGTCCCTGAAAAAGACATTGAGGGTCCCCAGGACCAGCCCCAGTCCGACGGCAATGCCCTGTTGAACAAGAATCAACGGAACGAGCCCCAACAGGACCCAGCCCGGAAACTGGCCGACCATCAGCAGAAAAATCAGAAACAGGCCGAGCAGAATAAGAAAATTAATGGACGCGGTGGCCAGTACGATGACCGGAAGCGTCGAGCGCGGCAGATTCGTCTTCTTCAAGAGGTTGCCGTGCTCGATGAACATGTTTTGACTGCGGCTGACCACGTCGGAGAAGTACTCCCAGGCCAGAATACCGGCGCAGATGTAGATGCTGTACCCCCACCCACCCAGATCAACCCCGGGGAGCTTGGCTCGCATCACCTGGGAGAAAATCAGCGTATAGATCAGGATCATCGACAGGGGCTCGAGGACCGCCCACACGCCGCCGAGAAGCGAACGCCTGTATCGTCCCTGGAACTCCCTCTGGACCATTCCCCAGATGAAACCCCGGGAAAGCCACCAAGACCGCAACATCTGCATCATCAGGTCGTCACTTGAAAGAGTCGCTGTTCCCAGTGAAGCTGTTCGGTGAGGGAATACCCCGGGCACGGCATCGATGTAGGCCCGATGTGCTCATGCCCCGGCAGGATCAACACGCCGACCGCATTCTAGCGCAAACAGTAGGAGGCGTTACCGAACTCGCCGCTGATCCTGGATTGGAGGCACGTACCCCTTGGAGTTTCTTCTGGACGACGAAGGGAGACGCAGCCCTCGAAGCCGGTGGCGGATCCGGGCGTGCGTGGTCGCGGGGGCCGAGAGGACCTCTGGTAGAATCAACAATCATTCTGTTGGGAGCACCAGCGAACGGGTGGGATCCAGTTGCACCTGGAGGGCAAAGAGACCGGGAAGCAGGCTTGGTCCCCGATGATCGAGTCGGGTCGCTCCATGGTCCTCGACAAGGCGATGGGTGAGAAGGGTATTTCGTTATTAATCGACGGTCTTCCGCTGGCTCCGCCGCTTTCGGGGGTGGGTTACTACACCCATCACCTCGGCCGAGAGCTCGAAGGCCACCCGTCGATCCAGCAGGTCTCGTACTGGGGACATCTGGGTGTCGGCTCACGCGCCGATCTGGACGGGGAGTTTTCCGTCCTTCAGTCCGGGCGAAGGCGCCTGTCGCGCTACTATGGGTTGCTGCGCGCTGTGCGCCCCGGTGCGCTCTTCAGGCAGCTCCAACTGCGCAGCTCATTGGCGAAGCACTACCTCTTTCACGAGACCAACTTCGTGCTTCGCCCCTATGATGGACCGAGCGTCACGACCATCCACGACCTTTCTTTTCGGCATTTTCCGCAGTTTCACCCGCCGGAGCGGGTCCGCCACATGGAGGAGGGACTGCCGGAGACCGTTCGCCGGGTGAGGCACGTCATCACCGTCTCGGAGTTCGTCCGCAGAGAACTTATCGAGACCCTCTCTCTAGCGCCCGAGATGGTCACGGCGATTCCCCTCGGGGTCGATCCCGACTTCCGGCCCCGAGAACAGGAGGATCTTCTCCCCCGGCTCGGCCGGTACGGGCTCGCCGACCGGGCGTTCGTCCTGATCCTGGGCAACTTCGAGCCCCGCAAGAACATCGGCCGGCTGGTCGAGGCCTATGAACGGCTTCCTCCGTCGGTGGGCGGAGGCGTTGTCCTCGCGCACGCCGGTCCGGAGGGTTGGCAGAATCGGGAGCTGCTTGCCCGTGTCGAGCGCCTGGAGTCCCAGGGGCGTTTCGCACGACTGGGCTATGTACCGAGAGAGGACCTGCCGCTGCTGGTCAGCGCCGCGCGGGTGTTCGCGTTTCCCTCGATCTACGAGGGTTTCGGCCTGCCGCCCCTCGAAGCGATGGCCAGTGGGGTGCCGGTACTGGCGTCAAACCGCGCGTCCATCCCGGAGGTGGTCGGTGACGCGGCCCTGCTCGTCGAGCCGGAGGACGTCGACGCGATGACCCAGGCCCTCGAAAGGCTCCTCACCGATGACGCGTTGCGCCACCGCCTGAGAGCGCGGGGGCTGGAGAGGGCGGCGCGCTTCACCTGGGCGCAGACAGCGGACCGGACGGTGAACGTCTATCGGAAGGTGCTCGATGCGCTTTGAGCGCCGGCATCGCGAGGGGCATCCGTCCGGCCCGGGACCAGAGGACCCGCAGGCGCTGACATGTCCGGTCGTGGAATAGTCCTTTACGATTTTCTCCATTGCCAGGGGGGCGCGGAGCGTCTGACCCTGGATCTGGTGCGCGGGCTGCCGAATGCGGACCTGGGTTTCGGCTTTCGCGACATCCAGTATTTCCCCGACACGCTTCTGGATGGCATTCGGTTCTTCGATCTCGGGGTCAAGGCCCGTTTCGTAGGGGGTCGGACGGTTCAGGGGCTGCTTGCCTACAGAAAGCGGACGGGCTTCCTGCGCGACTACGACTGGGTCATCTACAGCGGCTCCGTGGCACCCGAGGCCGTCTACAATCACCCGGAGGGTCTTAACCTCTACTACTGTCATACGATTCCCCGGTTCGCCTACGACCTGCGCGACTATTACGTCCGGCAGCTCAATTGGTGGCAGTTTCCTGTCTTCCAGGCGCTGGGCGCCTACGTTCGCCATCGGTATCCGCGGGCGTTGCGAAGAATGGATCTCATCATCGCCAACTCGGAGAACGTTCGCCGCCGCATCCGCAAGTACTTGGATCTTGACTCGGTGGTGGTCCATCCGCCCTGCGACGTGGAGGGCTATCGCTGGCTCGGGCAGGAGGACTACTATCTGTCGACCGCCAGGCTCGAGCCATACAAGCGCGTCGACTTGATTGTGGAGGCGTTTGGACAGATGCCGGACAAGCGGTTGATCGTCGCGTCGGGTGGAAGCGACCTGGAACGGCTCAAAGGACTGGCCCGTGGGGCGGACAACATCCGCTTCACAGGCTGGATCGACGACGCCGAGCTGCGCAAGCTCACGGGAAAGGCCATTGCCACGATCTACCTGCCCAAGGACGAAGACTTCGGCATGTCCCCGGTGGAGTCCATGGCGGCCGGAAAGCCGGTGCTCGGGGTTGCGGAGGGCGGCTTGATGGAGACGGTGGTGTCCGGCGAGACGGGTCTGCTCATTGGGCCGGAGCCAAAGCCCGATGCGGTCATCGAGGCCGTGCGCGTGCTGGACCCTCAAAGCGTGTCCGCCATGCGCTCCGAGTGCGAGGCGCGGGCGCGCCTATTCTCCCGCGAGCGTTTCCTCGACCAGATGCGTGCCCTAGTGACGGGGCGCTAGGGGGGGCGCATGTCGGCATGCAAGTCCGGGCAGCGGAAGCTACGAGTGCTCCATGTCTACCGCGCCTACTTCCCGGACCCCCAGGGGGGGCTCCAGGAGGTTATCCGTCAGATCTGCCTCAACACGCGGCCGTACGGTATAGAGAGCCGCGTCCTCACCCTGAGCCCGCAGACCGACCCTCCCGTCATTCGGCGGGAGGAGGCGGATGTGTACCGCTTTCCGTTGCACCTGGAGATCGCTTCGTCCGGATTCTCCGCCTCAGCCTTGAGCGGATTCAGGGAGCTGGTTCGTTGGGCCGATCTGATCAACTACCATTTTCCCTGGCCCTTCGCCGACGTCCTCCACCTCCTCGCCCGGGTCTCGAAGCCTGCGGTTCTGACCTATCATTCGGATATCGTTCGGCAGCGCGGCCTGCTCCAGCTCTACAGGCCCCTGATGCACTACTTCCTGGGGCGGATGGACCGTATCGTCGCGACCTCCCCCAACTATCTGGCCTCGAGTGCCGTCCTGCAGAAGTACGCGGACAAGGTCGAGGTCATTCCTCTCGCCCTGGACGAGGCCAGTTATCCGCAGCCGGATGGTAGGGCGGTGAATGCCTGGCGGGCCCGTACCGGGGAAGGCTTCTTCCTGTTCATCGGCGTGCTCCGATACTACAAGGGGCTGCATATCTTGCTCGAGGCGTTGCAGGGGACCAATCTGCGGGCGGTGATCGTCGGAGCGGGTCCCGAAGAGCAGCGACTGAAACGACAGGCGGAGGAGATCGGCCTGGACAACGTGCTATTTCTCGGACGGCTGGACGATGCGGATAAGGTCGCCCTGATCCAGCTTTGCCGGGCGATCGTTTTCCCCTCCCTCCTGCGCTCCGAGGCCTTCGGAGTGACCTTGCTGGAAGGGGCCATGTTCGGCAAGCCGCTGATTTCCTGTGAGATCGGAACCGGGACCACCTATGTGAACCGGGATGGCGAGACGGGCATCGTGGTGCCCCCAGGGAATCCGGCCCGATTGCGGGAGGCCATGATGCGTCTCGACTCGGACCCGACCTTGGCGCAGCGGCTCGGGCACGGTGCTTGGGATCGTTTCGAGGAGCTGTTCACAGGACGTGTCATGGGGGAGGAGTACGCACGCCTCTACAGGGCCCTGTGCCAGAAGCTGTCGTAGAGAACGCGCCCGATCCCCCAGGCGAGCCCGACATTGCCCAGCGTAAACCAGAGATAGAAGCGGCTCCCAGTCTCAAAACGATGGATGACGAGATTGAAGGCGAACGTCATCAGAAGAACGCTTCGGCAATAGCTGTACCAGGAGACCAGAACAAAGGGGCTGAAACAGAGAAAGAGCAACGCGAATCCGATCCCAAGCCGCCAGGGGGCGAACTCGTAGCGGGGTTTGGCGAGCAGATAGAGGGCTTGCGCGCTCAGCGATGTCAGGGCGGTCAGCTCCATACCTGCCTTGAGGATCCCGATGCCCGAACCGGACCGCAGGTTTCCGGGGATGGTTCCGAATTGCCTGACGATGCCCGCGAAGGGCCAGGTGAAGGCAAAGGCACCGCTGATCCCTTCCGTGGGGAAGCGGTGTTTGACATAGAGGTACCAGAGTAGGACCGGGAGCACGGCGATGCCGGCTGCGGACAGGATCTTCCAGAGCGGTGTTTCTCGAAACGCTTCCCGGCTCATCAGCGAGAAGGCGCCCAAGAGGGAGGTCTCCTTCACAAGAGCCGCATAGCCCAGGATCGATGATGCCGCCAGCGGGTGTCGGCGCAGCCAGAGTGCGTACATGCACAGCACGGCCGCCGGTAGGTCGGTGAGGGTGAAGGAAACGGACAGTAGTGTCCCGCTGCTCCACAGCACGGCAAAGAGCAGCAGGAAATCCTTTCCCGTTTCCGGTCTCTGAAAGGCGTAGAAGCCGACGAGTAGCAGCATCCAGAACAGGTAGTTCAGGACTGCATAGACCTGCAGGACCGCTTCGGCGTTGCCGAACCCCAGCCAGCTCGCCAGCAGGGGTAGCCCGATGCGCACGGACCTGTAACCCGGATTGTCGATGGCCGCGCCCAGGTCCTCGCGGGTGAGGGTCGGATTCAACGCCATCTGTGCATAGAACTGTCCGTCGTAGCCCTCGGCGGTCACGCGGGGTGGATCGAGCGCCCGGACCTCCTGTAGCGAGCCCGGTTCGAAATCGTTTCCGAAGCGGATTAGGGACAGAAAGCCGTGCTCGCCGGAGTGGGACGCCAGGAGCAGAAGCGTCGGCAAGGCAGCCAGTACGAGTGGAATCAGGATGTGGTGAAGGCGGACGCGACTCACGAGGAACAGGCCGCTTCCGGGTGGCAGTCTGATGCAGGCGCAGAATCAGGATCGGAGGCGGTTCCCCAATAGACGTTCCCTTCCGCGGGAACGACCAGGAGATCACGTCCGGCGGGCAGCGGTACCCCGCAGGGCAATCGCATCAGATAATTACAACATACTTCTAGAAGTGTTTCGAGAAAGTAGCGATAATCCACTGATTCTTATGTCTGTGGATTTGTGGCTATGTGCGAAGCGAACCTCGACCGATCCCTG
>JAYEJW010000420.1:0-9078 GCA_034716535.1 Pseudomonadota bacterium | reverse complement strand
GTGGAACTGAGCACCATTGTCGAGAACAGCTTCAACATCCACGAGGACGGCAACCGCTACATCTTCAGGGAAGAGGAGAACCCCCAGGCCAAGCTCATCGCCAGCGCCCGCAACGACAAACTGTTTCAGGACGACGAGGACCGTCGGCACCTTGCCAAGGAAACGCGCTATGTCCTCGAAGGTGGTGGAGACGTGGACCTGCCCTTTCGCGTAATCGTCCTGCCCCAGGCATGGAAGAACGATCCCTGGGAGAAGCTGGACGAGAGCGATACCCCCGCTCAGTGGGGCAACCGCATCCCGATTGTGGTGCTGCCTGAAGCGCCTGCCAAGGCAGAAGCCGATTTGGGCGTATGGCTGCGCGACAACCTGCAAGCCAGCCGCAACGTGGTCCGTTTCCTGATCCCTAGGGACGGCTCAAGCAACCTCTTCCTGGACCGTGATCTGCTGGTGCTGGCCCGGTGCGTCTACCTGGCGGAGCAGTGGAAAAAGCAGAATCCCGAATACGGCAAGCTGCAAACCAAGTATCAGAAAGAGTTGCGCGACATCCTCAAGGCGCGCTTCGACCGCTTCGCCATCATTGCCACCTGGGATTTCCAACACCCCCAGAACTGCCGCTTCTCCATCGAGAGTCACAAGACCGAAGGCGCGAAGATCCCCGATGCCATCGACAAGGGCATCCGCGAAAACCTCTTCATCCCGGAAGACTTCGACGAATTCATCCTGGAGGCGGCGCCGAACAACGAGCCGATCAGCAAGCTGCTAAAGGAGTTGAAGGAGCCGCGTCCCGGCGGCAAGGACTGCATCCCGTGGTTGGGTGAGACCCTGATCAAGGAGCGCATCATCCGCCTCTGCGCCCGCGGCAAGATCGCCATCAACCTACGCGGGATGGAATACCTCCAGGCCCTCGACGGCGAGACCGAAGAGACCGCCTACAAGCGCATGCGCGGCAAGCTCGGCACCGGCAAGCACCTGGACGAGACCCACATCCTGCTCCCCCAAAACGTCCCGGCGACCGGTGGCATTACCTCACCAGGCTCGGCAGGACCGCCGACCATTGACCCCGGTGGTGGCGCTCAACCCGGTGGCCCTGCTGGTGGCGCAGGCGGTGTTTCACAGCCGGGGTCAGGCGCAACAGGTGGAGCAACCGGTGGCGGCTATTCAGACCCCGGCGGCATCTTCGGAGGTGGTGGCGGCTTTACGCAGTACACCGCCCCTTCCACCTCGTCGCTGAACCTGCTGGGCAAGGTCGAGACCTGGGGGATCGGAACCGGCACGCAAGTACGCTCGTTGACGCTCCGGGTGGACCAACTCACCGGTGCGCAACTGCAGGAACTGATCCGGAAGCTCCCCGACGGCATGACCTATGGCCTGGACCTGGAGAAGGAGGAGGGCTGATGACGCTCCCGCTCCACCTGATCCAGACGCTGCAGCACGCGCAGCCAAACGAGGCCTGGGCCGCCATTCTCGACCACGCCTGGGGTCTGTGCTCCCAACCCCTCACGTCGGGCAAGACAGTTGCTGAGGTCCACGCACGCGACCGGGGTCTCGCTGATGTAGACCACTATCTGGCCACCGCCGACTGGGACCTCTGGACCGATTACGAGGCCTCGGTACCACGCACATCCCAAGTGCTGGCGGACTGGTGGAAGGGGAATTCACCAGGGCGTGCCGTTCTGATCCTGGACGCCTTCTCTCTGCGCGAGGCCCCCTGGATTCTGCACCAGGCCGAGGCGAGGGGATTCACCGTTCAGCAGGCCCGCCCCACCTGCGCCGAGCTACCCGCCGACACCACCCCCTTTGCCAAGGCGCTCGGGTTTCCGCAGCGCTCGTCCCTTGGGAACAACGGTGCGGGGAACGGCCACGCCTTTCCGGGCGCCCGAACCGAATCCGCCGACATCGCCTGGACCGACTGCGCCCCGCTGATCGGTTCGGAGCCGGACTGGGTGTTCTGGCACCACTGGCCGGACCATCGTCTGCACGACCACGACGACCCCGGCAAGGGGTTGCAGACGCTCACCGCGGAGGTCGAGGCGCATCTGACCGGAGACGCCTTCTGGTCCCTGGTCGAACGGCTCGCGACGGGCCGCCGTCTGGTCATCACCGCCGACCACGGTTATGCCGCCAGCGGGCAGTTCACCGACACCAGTACCGAGCAGTCCGACTACCTCAAAAAGCGCTACAAGAGCGGACGCGCCATCCCCAGCGGTGACGTACCGGGGGCCTGGGTGCCCCCCATCGATCTGGCCATCGAAAGCGTCCACGGCCGCCACCTGTACGTCAACGGCCGCCGCAAATGGAAGAGCCATGGCGGCTACCCGACCCTGACCCACGGCGGCCTGAGTGTACTGGAAGTCACCGTGCCCTTCATCGAGCTGATCCGGAGTCCCTGACCCGTGCATCGCCTCAAACACAGCGGCGACGACCAAGACGTCAATGCGCTGGCGGGCTTCGGCTAGTCCCATGTATCCAGTGATCGACATCGGAGACCAGATTCCGGAACTGCTCGAACAGCTTGGCAACAAGGCTAAATACTGGTTCAGGGCGGACAATCGGCGCTACCTGTTCAAGATCGGCCGTCCAGGCACCGGCGAGAACTGGGCCGAAAAGACCGCCGCCGAGCTGGCCGATCTACTGGGCCTGCCCCATGCCGTCTACGATTTCGCCGTCTGGCATGGTCGCAGAGGCGTCTGGACCCCGAGCATCGAGCCTGAAGGCGCCCGCCTGATTCTCGGTAACGAGCTGCTCGCCGCGATCCATACCGGCTATCCCCGACATCAGATCCGGCGGGCGAAGGACCATACCCTGGGGCGTATCCACGCCTTGCTTAGCAGACCCGAGATCACTGCGCCCCCCGATTGGCCGCCGCCAGGCGAGGGCATCGTGACCGCCTATGATGTTTTTGTCGGCTACTTGCTGCTCGATGCATGGATCGCCAACCAGGACCGGCACCACGAAAACTGGGGAGTAATCAACCACCAGGACAGGATCTATCTTGCCCCGACCTTCGATCATGCCGCATCCATGGGGCAGAACGAGACCGACGAAACCCGGCATGATCGCCTGACCACTCGGGATCGCGGGCGCCATATCAGCAGCTACGTCAGTAAGGCCCGATCGGCGATCTATGGTCACAAAGACAGCAAGAAGCCCTTGCCGAACCTGGAGCTCTTCGAGCAAGCTGCCCGGAAGTCTCCGGCCGCTGCCCGCATCTGGTTAACCCAGCTCGAACGGGTACGGGATGACCAATGCCAAAGCCTGTTCGAGGAGCTTCCCCCAGAGGAGGCTTCCTCGCTAGCACGAGAATTTGCGCTTACCTTACTCTCGCTCAACCGATCGCGCATGCTGACATTAGAACCATGAAAGCCCTTTATATCGCCTGGCAAGATCCTCCGACGCGCCGCTGGCACACCGTCGGGCGCCTCGACCGCGACGAAGACGGGCGCTATCGCTTCGGTTACACGGGCGGCGCCTTGGCATCGCCGCGCTTCACCTACCTTGGCCGCATGATGGATAAGACGCAGTTCTATTACTCGGATGCGCTCTTCCCCCTGTTTGCGAATCGGCTGCTTGCCCAAAAGCGCCCCGAGTATCCCGCTTACTTGTCGTGGATGGGGGTCGAGGAGACCAAGCCCGATCCACTCGAAGTGCTGGCTCGCTCCGGTGGACGGCGCGGCACCGACCAGCTGTGCGTCTACCCCGAGATCGAGCCGGATGCCGAAGGTCGGATGACCCTCTATTTCTTTGCCCATGGCCTGCGCTACCTGAGTCCTGCCGAATACGCCGGGATCTCGCGACTCCGGTCCGGCGACGGTCTGCAACTCAGGCCGGACGACGACAATACCCATGATCGATACGCCTTGTTGCTCGAAACCGGGCACGCCGCTCGGGTCGGTTATTGCCCACGCTACCTCAATCGGGATCTACGCCGTGTGCAGCACCAGGCGCCGGTCCGCCTTGTGGTGGAGAAGGTTAACCACGACGCCCCGCTGCAGTTCCAGCTGCTCTGCAAGGTCGTCTTCACGCCGCCCGACGGATTCCATCTGTACGCGACCGACGAGCATCGGCTGATTGCGCAGCCGGCGATGGCCGCATGACTGCGGCCGGCATGTCCGAGGTGTCGATGGGCACCCGCGGCACGGGCGATGGGCAGCATGCCCAACCGAATTGAATCAGTGAACTGAACGGGAAAAGCTAAAGATGGCGAAAGACCAACCCTGGAAGGCCAAGGGCATGAAAAAGGACGAATGGCTGGCCGAGGAGGTGGCCAAGGCGGTCGGTGCGGGCAAGCCCTGGAAGTGCGAGACCGTCGATTTTTCCGACCCCGACCGACCGCCGACCTGCATCGAGGTCGATTTCCCCATCATCCCCATCAACCAGATCGCGGCCATCGAGGGCAACGCGGGCAAGCCCATCTACCAGATGTCGAAATGGTGGGCCAGGCGGCGCAGCAGCGTGTTCCGCGCCATGTTGCTGGCCTCCGCCATCAAGGCCCCGGACGACCCGGCCGAGGCCGCCAAGCTGGTCTGGGATGCCTACTACGGCAATCACCAGAAAAGGGGCGCGTTCAAGGGCCTGAAGGTGGCCGACATCTTCATGGGTGGCGGCACCACTATCGTCGAGGGCTCACGCCTCGGCATGCAGATGGTCGGCAACGACATCAACCCGGTGGCCTGGTTCGTGGTCAAGAACGAGCTGGCCCAGGTGGACAAGGAAGAGGTCGAGGCCCTGCTGGCGGAGATCGAGGCCGAGGTGAAGCCGCAGATCATGCCCTTTTACGCCTGCGACTGTCCGCGGGGCCACAAGGGCGAGTGGACCCGCATCAGCACCGGCGAGGTGATGGGCGAGGACTTCGACCCGCTGCCCCTGACCCCGGAGGCGCGCAAGGACTACAGCTACCACGGCCCGGAGATCATCTACGCCTTCTGGGCCAAGCACGGCCCCTGCCAGGTCACCGGCTGCGGCCACCGCACCCCCATCATGACCAGCCCGGTGATGGCGATCAAAACCCTTACCGTGAAGAGCTGGCCGCGTACCTGCAAACACTGCGGTTGCAGCTACGACATCGAAGAGCGGGATGCCCGCATGGCGCCGGGTGTATCCCTTGTGGTCGCTGATACCGAGCGGCCTTTCGCCGTTGCTCGTCTCAATATCAAGGGGGAGCCGGAGAACGCCGAGTGCCCCTGCTGCGGCGAGACCGAGACCTTCGGCAAGCTGGGCAAGGGAAAGCGCAAGAAGGTCGAGCTGTCACTGCTGGTGCATCCGCAGTGGCTGCAAGGGGAGGCATCCCATGACGAGCAGGGGCGGCCCTATGGCGGGAGTGCGGATGATCCGGTGGAGGCGACGATTCGGTGGAATCGGGCAAGGGCGGAGAAGTGCAAGCTGATCGAGGTGCGGGGGAAACTTCCGGAGGAGATTACTTGTCCGGACACGGGCGTGTTAATCAAAACCGGGAAGGAGGCGGGTACTACTCCCAGGTCTGGAATATTTGTTTGCGGAAAATGCGGAACAAGCCAGAGATATGTCGAATCTGTAGAACAGACCCATAAGACATCACCGGTAATGAGCTATGCCATTCATGGATATTGCCCAGATTGTAATTCCAATGGCGAGATGTACGCTGGACGGTTCTTTGATATTTGTGGTGCTTCAGGCCGAATAAATGCTGCTGAAACCGAGTGGGAGCGACGAAGTCGAAGCGATTTAGAGCCATATTGGCCAAAGAATGATATTCCATTTGGGCATATGACACACCAGCGCCAACCTCTTCCGCAACACGGATATACGCATTGGTGGAAAATGTTTGGTGCCAGACAATTGCTTGTGCATGCCCTCTTGCTTCAAGAATTATCAAGTTCCGAGAAAAATGAAGATACCAAGTTCTTCTTACTAGGAGCCTTTCAGCAATACCTCAGAAATCAGAATTCTTTTTGCTTTTGGGATATTAGTCGTGACTGCACGGCTCCATTATTGAGTAACGCCAATTTCCATCCGAAAAACAATTTCGTTGAGAACTGTGTTTTTCCCAAACTTGGACGAGGAAATTGGCGTAGTCAGTATGGAAATGTTTCGTCGGCTATCAGCTGGATGAAAGCTCCATGGGAGCTTGTGCAAAATGACCGGCTTTCTGAACAATCTCCATTACTGTCTGATTACTTGTCAGGGACGAGTGAAAAGGTTGAGTGCGATGACCCTGTAGTTGGCGGAGTAGTTTTTACGGATTCCTCTACAGAACTAAACGCGCTTGGTACGGGTACATATGACCTTGTTGTTACTGATCCACCTTTTGGAGGCCTCCTGCATTACTCAGAGCTATCCGATTTCTTCTATGTCTGGCTCCGATTGGTGCTCAAAGACAAGTACCCCAACGAATATGGCGGCGAATACACGCCGAAAACGTTGGAGGCAGTAGCCAATCGTGCCCGTCAGCCCGGCCGAGATAAAGAGAAGGGAATTGATAACGCCGATGCCTTTTACCAACGCCTTCTCACGGAATGTTGGAGGGAGGCTGGCCGGATACTCAAGCCCAGCGGACTCTTGGGCTTCACGTTCCATCACAGCGAGGATACACCTTGGGTATCCGTGCTCGAATCGCTGTTCGATGCGGGTTTCTATCTGGAAGCCACATACCCTATCCGCAGTGATGAAACCAAAGGAACAGGACAGTTCGGTTCAAAACAGATCGAGTACGACATCATCCACGTCTGCCGCAAACGGCACGACGAACCCAAACCCATCTCCTGGGCCAAGCTCCGTCGCCAGGTGCTGCGCGACGTCCGCGACCTGCAAGACCTGCTCGAACACCACCAGAATGAGGGCCTGCCGGAGGCCGACCTACAGGTGATCCGGCGCGGCAAGGCGCTGGAGTATTTCTCCCGCCACTACGGCAAGGTCTACAAGGACGAAGACGCTCCCATGACGGTGCTGGAGGCACTACTGGGTATCAACCAGTTGCTCGACGAGGAGGCCGGTGGCGTCAAGGAGGCCCCGCCCCACAACGCCGAACCCTTCACCCGCATGCTGCTGCGCCTGTTCGATGGCGTCCGCGAGCTGCCCCGCGATCAGATTCAGAAGTTCTTGCGCGGCACCGGCAGCGCGCCTTCCGATTTCGTCAGCCGGGGCTGGGTGTACGAGCAGAAGAAGGTCTTCTATCTCACCTCGCCGCTGGACCTCGCCCGGAGCTGGGTCGGCAAGCACCGCAAGGGTCTGCAGAGCGACTACGACCAGGCCATGTTCCTGATCGGTGCCTGTTTCGAGGGCAGCGGCATCAACGCCAGCGAGACGCTGAACAACGAACACTTCAAGCCCCATCCGGCGCTTGGCGCGATCCTGACCTGGTTCAAGAACCATGGGGCGGATTCCGCGGTCCGGAATGCCGCGATCACTGCAGCAACGCTCTACCACACCTGGGAGTCCAGGAACCAGGCGAAGGTCCGGCAGCTTTCGCTCTTCGACGCGCTGGGTGAGGAGGAGGGCTGATGGTCAAAACCCGGGTCAACCAGGGGTGGTCCCGTCGCGGTTTCGCGTTGCTGTGGGACGCGGATGTCTTGGCCAGCCTGGTCGCCCCCAAGGATGTCGTTTCGCTCAGGCAGTTCTTCTCCAAGGTCGATGACTGGTCCGACGAGGATCTGACCGCCGCGCACGGCGACGCGCTGGTTGTGGCGGGTGTCGAGGGGTGTCTGGACGTGCTCTCGGGTGAGGATGCCGCCGACTGGATCGAAACCGACCTGAAAGAGGCCGTGCTGTCGTTCCAGGATTTCTCGCAGGGCGACGGCGGCCTGATCCTGTGGATGCCCAGCGGTCGCAACCGGATCAGCATGAAGGGGGCCAGCGAGGCCTATTTCTGGAAGCACCGGGATTCCGGCAAGGAGGGATTGCCCATCGGCCGCCTGCTGTTCTCCGGGGCCGAGAACGAGGTCGAGCGCCTGCTGAACACCGACGACCCCAACGCCGACTACGACGGCAAACACTGGGTGGGCCTGCATCACCCGCGAATCAGCTGATGGGGCGCGGCCGATGACGGAGGCCAGCTTCCAACCGGGCCAACGGGTACTGCATCCGGAGTTCGGCGAGGGCGTGGTCGTCCGCATCGCCGCGAACGGCTATGTGCAGGCCTTTTTCCCGACTGGTGAGCGGCAGGTATTCGGGGAGACCCTGCGACCCGCGACCAGTCGCGCCGAGCAGATCATCGCCAATGTGCAGGGTGGAGCGGATCGGCTGCGGGCTGCCTGGCTGCACGTCGAGGCCCATGCGCTGCCGTTGATGGAGAACGCGGCGGCGCTCACGTCGGCGCGGATCGATCTGTTGCCCCATCAGGTGGTGCTGACCCATCAGGTGGCAACAGCCCTGCCGCGGCGCTTTCTGGTGGCCGATGAGGTAGGGCTCGGCAAGACGATTGAGACGGCGCTGATCCTGCGCGAGCTGGCCAGTCGCGGCGAGCTGAATCGGGCCTTGATGGTGGTGCCCGCGGGCTTGGTGAATAATTGGCACCGCGAGCTGAACGAGGTCTTCAATCTCGACTTCGAGGTCTTCGGCGCGGAAGGCGACGTGACCGACCGCAAGAGCAACGCCTTCGCCAAGCATGACCGCCTGATCGCCAGCGTCGATACCCTGAAGCGCCGGGCGCGGATCAACCGCCTAAAGGAGGCACCGCCCTGGGACCTCGTGGTGTTCGACGAGGCGCACCACCTCTCCGCCTACAGGAACGGTCGCAAGATACGCAAGACCGAGAACTACAAGCTGGGCGAGGCGCTGCGCGACCATGCCCGCGACCTGATCCTGCTGTCGGCGACCCCGCACCAGGGCGATCATTTCCGGTTCTGGATGTTGATCCAGTTGCTCAATCCCACCCTGTTCAAGAGCCCCGAGGAGATGGTCGAGGAGCGCCACCGCCTGAACGAGGTGGTCTACCGGCGCACCAAGGCGGATGCCTGTACCCCGGATGGCTCGCCGCTCTTCACCCGGCGTTGGGTGCATACCGAATCCTTCACCATGGGCTCAGAGGAGAAGGCCTTCTACGCCAAGCTGCGGGAATATCTGCTGGATGGATTCGACCTGGCGAAGAAGCAGGGCAACCAGGGC
>JAYEJW010000419.1:0-1789 GCA_034716535.1 Pseudomonadota bacterium | reverse complement strand
TCGGAATCTCCTCGTCCATCTGCTCTCGCCCCATCAGTTGTGATGGGGCTGGATTTCAACAGATGCGGCTCAGTGTGTCCAGCACGAGTCGACTCCGACCCCGCTGAGATATGGGTAATGGTATGGCGTTATGGAACCCGTCGCTCCTATGCCCGGATGAAGACGTCGGGTGACCGTTATGTGCTTTCGGCAAGGGAGAGAGCGTTCATCGAGTCGAGAGACAGCTTCTATATGGCTACCGTGGGGGAGAACAGCTGGCCCTACGTGCAATTCCGCGGCGGCCCGAAGGGATTTCTCAAGGTATTGGACGACACGACCCTTGGCTATGCGGACTTCCGCGGCAACGGTCAGTACATCAGCACCAGAAATATGAGTGCGAGCAACAAGGCCGCGCTCTTCCTCATCGACTATCCATCGCAGCAACGCCTGAAGATCTGGGCTGACACAAGAATCATCGAGGCCGACCAGGATGCGCAGCTACTGGAGCAACTGGAGATGGCGGACTATCGGGCGCGCATCGAACGGCTGATCCTCTTTGCAGTTCAGGCGTACGACTGGAACTGTCCGCAACACCTCGCACGGCGCTACACGGTCGAGGAAATCAAGGCGCTGGCCGGGGGATAGCAGGCCGTTAAAAAAGGGCCCTTTCGACGGGCTGCGTGCGGCACATGGATGGGTGATTAGCGTCGAAACTCAGCTGAACCGTAGGTCGGGTTAGCGAAGCGTAACCCGACACGACCGGGAGGAGTCGGGTTACGGCGCGCACGAGGTTCATCACCGCAATTCAGTACCTTACGAACGCGCCTAACCCGACCTACGCCTTCGATCGGCCTTGATCGTTCCAGCTGAGGAATAGCGCTAATCACTCGGCGATGCGACATGAGTCGGCGTTTTCTCGGCTACCAAACCCCCGGGAACAGCCTGTATTGAACGCGTCCCGCATAGGCACTGTATCCCTCGAGCTCCGCATGTAGCGTTTTCTCCTCGAGCGGAATTCGAACGATGATCAGCGCTGCTAGGAGCGCCGCCGGAATGAGGCTCCACAATGACCCCAGCGCGAGGGGGATGCAGAAGAAAAGGACGACGACGCCCGTGTACATGGGGTGACGGACAACTCGATAGGGCCCCGTGGTAATGACCCTGTGACTTCTTTCCCTCTGAACCTCGACCACGCGAGAAAGAAAAGGGTTTTCACGCAGGACTCGAAATACCAACAGAAGAGAGGCGATGACGCCTCCAAATGCGATCGCCTGGACCGGAATGGGCACGAGCGACCACTGGTAGCGCACAGCATCGAGGCCGGGCAACAGGAGATAGGGTATGGAAACCACCGTGGAGATCCACATAAACGCCTTGTCCCATCCTTTGGCGGATGATTTCAGGAACGTCATTCGCTCTTTCAGCAACTCCGGGTCGTTTCTCTTCAGCCACACCGCCTCCGCTCCGGAGATCAAGAACTGAATGACCAGATAGAGCCATGCCTCGGGCCAGTTGAACGTGCCCGCGGACCAGAAAAACACCGCCGCCAGGACACCGAAGCCAGTTACGAACCGGGCGATGATTCGGGGAATGGAAATCTCTGCAGGCATAATCCGGGGCCCTCGCTTTCGGCTACTGATATCTGCGCTCGCATGGACGAGGGCGATCTTCCCTCCACTTAGTCTAGTGCCTGAATCGAAAGTCACTTTTCCACGTCAAAACAACCTGTTACAATATGTCCCCATGATTAAAGATTTCATGGAAACTCGTTCAATAGGGACAGGATATCTCGCAACTTGTTGATTTTTTG
>JAYEJW010000418.1:0-30251 GCA_034716535.1 Pseudomonadota bacterium | reverse complement strand
TCGGAATCTCCTCGTCCATCTGCTCTCGCCCCATCAGTTGTGATGGGGCTGGATTTCAACAGATGCGGCTCAGTGTGTCCAGCACGAGTCGACTCCGACCCCGCTGAGATATGGGTAATGGTATGGGAAAAAGGTCACCCATGCGACCGTGATGAGCAGGATCAGCGGTAGAAAGATCCTGACGATGTAATAGTTTATGTGCCTGTGCGCCGACAACCTGAACACGAGCTCCGAGTGGAGAGCGTCGCCCAATTCGATAAACCCGACATGGACGCCCCAGTCTTTGATGAGCCATTCTTCTTCCCCGAGCTTATCACTGACGTGGTTCAGTTCTGCATTGGGTTCGAAAACGACGTCTTGAGCACCTCGAAGGCTGACCACGCGTATGTAGAAGGTCTGGGTGTCGAAGGGAAACCGACGGAAGTCGAAATCCGGTGCCTGCAAGGTAACTGAAAAGCGTTCAAAGTAGCGTACCGATCCGTCCGGCCAAATGAAGAAGTCTTCCTCCTGTATCCAACGTTTTCCCTGTTGGTTGAAAAATATGAACCCTGACTGTCGCATACCGCGTTCGCCCGCCAGCTCGCGGAAATTGGATCGCTTGAATATCTTCTGGCTGCAGCGGCAGGTTGCCGGATTGAACGCGAGAGCAGGATCAACCCAATCGATGATCAGACTCCCCACGACACTGAAGTTTTCCGCCTTCTGATCGATCGAGGAGATCTGATCCACTCGGATAGCCACGGAGACCTTCAGTGGCTCCAGGATCACCGGACGGCCACGTTCCTCGGCTTCACCCTCCAGGACCTCCGGCGTATTGATTCCCAACAACACGCGGACTCCAGCGCCGTCGCTTTCCCCCAATCCGGAAGGAAACTCGACCTGTAGCAACGCGTTCTGATCCGCTTGATCGAAGCGGTGTTCAAACGTGGCTACCCGCTTCTCCCCGTCGAGATTGTCGAAATTAATCAGGCGGCTACCGTATTCGCGCAGCTTCACGGAAGGGCGAAGTTCGTCTTCGGAAGTCTCCACGTACACATAGAGCGTCTGGCCGGCGTCAATAGTCTGAAGTGGCAGGTTGAGCGACTCCTGATCGGTCGTCAGAATCTCGCGATGCTCCTGCACACGTTTGCGAAGGTCCCGTGACGGACTGACAAAGGGCTTGCCGGCCAAGGGCGCATCCTTGCTGAGAGCTTGAGGGGCGTTTAGACCGACCTGCAGTCTGTAGCTGCCGAAGCTCGGGAGACTCCTGTCCAAGACTTTGTGATAAGACCCGATCAACAACAAGTGGTAGTCGCCGCTGCCGGTAACCTTGTACTCCAAGGCGCCTTGGGGGCCACCACCCTGGTTCCAGGTGAGAAACCAGCGATCGGCGAACGTCGGGAAAAGGACCTGGAACTCCCGTCCCTGTTCGATCATCTCCAATACGTCGTGAATGTATGCCTCTTCGAGCTCAGCAAGGTCCGTCTGCGGATCGGCCAGTGCCAGAATGGGCTCGAGGCTTCCCGATACGGGCTCGACCAGCGCATAGAGCGTATCTCCCGGATCTAGCCCCACCAGGTCGAACGGGTGAATCTCATCAGATTCCAGATGCTCGTTGATGACCTGGGTGCGCTCCTGCTGTGCAGCAGCGATTGCACCGCTCGCCCCGACGGCGAGGAACCAGACAAGCAGAACAAACAGGGTTTCGCGGGCGCAGAACTTAGAGATATTCGGATACATCCGGGATCACGGTGTTTTCAAAGGAACATGGGGCCAGGGCTTTACTTTGAACCGGCTTTCAACGAGAACAGGGGCGCAGAACGGTCGGTGATGTGTGTAAAGTCGAGCACTTATAGGCCTCTAGCCGACCCATCTGCCCATTGCTCTTCACTCCGCATCGGAAAACGGATTGATCAACTCCAACCCACAGTCTTCGAAGTCCTCGATGTTCCGCGTGGCAACGGAGAATCCTCTAGTCTTGGCGATAGCCGCGATCTGACCATCGAAGTTGCTCATCGGTCGACCCTGCTCTCTTCGATCAGCGCGGATCTCGCCATAGGCGCGGGCGGCATCCCGATCAAATGATAGAATCCGCGACTCGAAGGCGGTTGCAAGGAACTGCTCGAACCGGTCTGCGAGCAGCGGCCTGCGCCTGCCGTCCAGCATCACGCGTAGCCCGAAACTTATCTCTGCAATCGAGATGGTGGTGAGGTAAAGATGCGCGGCGTCCTGCGCGTTCAACCACGCCAACACCGGCGCCGCCGGAGGAGACGTCATAAACTCGGAAACGATGTTGGTATCAAGCACGATCACTTAAGGAAACTCCATTGGCTCGTGCACCTCACGCTCCGGCAGTTCCAGTTCCGCTCCGCCGTACGCCGGACTGAACACGCGTATCGCCAAATCTCCGAGTCGCTCCGGTTTCGCCACGGCCTGCCTGAGTATTCGACGTACCTCCTCTTCCATTGACACCCCATGTCTTGCCGCCCTGACGCGCAGATGGGCCACGGTCTCATCGTCAATTTTCCTGACACTCAAACTCGCCACGGCTTGCCCTCCTGTCGGCCCTGCTTAACGTAGAGAATGATAGCGCATGCTGGCATCGCTTGCAGAACCTGGCCTCGATGAAGGCAGGCGGCTGAAGCGCGAAACATCGGGTTCGTGCTTGAGTCTGAACTGGCATTCAATGAGAACAGGAGCGCTAAAGTATTGGTCGGTAATCTCCCCGCCGGGACAACGGTGGACGAGGTGGAAGCAGAATTCGCCGCGGGTGGTGCGCCAATTCTCGGAATAGAGCAGGTGCAGGAGGGCAACCCCGATAAGCTGACTTTCGTAGTGGAGCTCGATGTCGACGCGGCGACCGCACGGATCATCGCGGATCGAAGGCATGACCGGTTTTTCAAAGGGAGAAGGATCACGGTCTATGTGCCGACCATGATGAGTTGACATGGCAAGCAGGACAGTGGTCGATTAGGCGAAGCTATCAGCTCCGTGAGTTACGGAAGCGGATCAGGTCAAATTCCTTGCGCATTCACTTCGCCTTCTTCGGGTGGCCGTTGTTGCGGATGTCCTCCTGGGCCAGCGCCCGGGGCTTCTTGAGCAGCGGAAACGCCCGGGCTCTTCGCTTGAGGGCGCGCGGCACGACTCGTCCGGGGCGAACTGCGCTACACTGAGCCGCCAATCGCAAGGAAACCGGATACATGTACAGACTGCGCTTTGTTGGGTTTCTCCTGATGTTCCTGCTGATCCTGGGCGGCGGGCCCGCTTCCGGCTCTGGCGGGCACGACAAGGATGTATCTGCTGGTGCCTCCCTCACCGGTACCGCTACTGAGTCCAAGATCCGCTTCGACCCCGACCGACTCGACGCCAATGGCCTCCAGGGCGCGCCTGACGGGCTGCGGGCCCTACACTACGAGTATTGCATCCCGGATCGGGCGGATGCGATTCGCGAGGTGAGCGCCATCGACCCCACGCTCCAGATCCAGCGGGGCTCGCCGGGACGTGTGGGCTGCCGCGAGGGAAAGCTGCTTTGCCTTGGTCACACCCATCAGGCCGACCATCGCGCTGTGCTGGATCGGCTTGCAGCGCTCGACGCCGTCGCGGAAATCCGTGAGGCATTCTTTGAATGAGACGCCCCATGCAAGAACAGCGCACCAAACTGGCGGCGTCTCCCAGTGGGGGATCGGTTCGCGCAAGGTCCTTTCCTAAAGGCTTTTGTAAACGTTTTGCGAAAGTTGCCGGCAACGCTTGTATGAGGCAAACGATCCTTGTGGCATTCAGCGCGGTCGTTCTCACCGCCTGTATCACGGTGCCCCAAGGTGTGAGGGAGCGCACCTCGGATTCCGGCGACGCGGTCCCCGCCCCGGTGGCATGTCATCCTGGAACCCCGGAACATGTGGTCACATCGCGGACCTCGTCCGTGTCTCGAACGCTCGATCCCAACGGATTTCGGCTGTTGAACTGGAACGGGTTCAAAGGGGAGAGCCATCGTTGGCTGAAGGCATTTGCCCAATACAGCGACGGTCAGGATCTGGTGACGCTTCAAGAGGCGTACCTGACAGACGACCTGCGTGCGCTGTTGGGCAGAAGGGGATTACAGTGGGATCTGGCGACGGCATTCCGCAAACAGCAACATGCAGCCGGGGTGATGACGCTGTCTCGGATCACGCCGGATCAGGTTTGTGTGCAGCGGACCCTGGAGCCTTGGCTGCTCCTACCCAAATCGACGTTGATCAGCCGATTCCGGTTTGAAGGCCAGGAGCGCGCCCTGCTTGTTGCCAATATCCACTCCGTCAACTTTACGCTCGGAACGGCTGAGTTTCGCGATCAGTTGAGTCAACTGGCGTATCTGCTCAAACACTATGATGGTCCAATCATACTCGCCGGAGATTTCAACACTTGGAACGATGAGCGGGTGGAGGTTCTCGAGGAGACCCTTATCGATCCCCTGTCACTGGAGAAAGTGCATTTCGACCCGCGCCGGTTGAGAACCGTCTTCGAGCACAATCTTGATTACGTCTTCTTCAGGGGGCTGAGTGTAGTCGCCCACGAGGCGCGCGAAACCAGGGTGTCCGACCACAACCCCATGTGGGTCACCTTTAAGTCAGTTATGGAGAAGAGCAATTGATTCGACTAAACAAGATTATCCCGACTCCCGCTCGTTTGTTGGCGCTGTTTATGTTCATATTCGCGTTGCCGTCGCCCTGTTTCTCCTCGGAATCGCAGAGTGAGATCCAACACCTGCTCGGCTATATCGAGCACTCGGGATGTACGTTCGTTAGAAATGGAAGCGAGTCCCCGGCGACGGAGGCGCGCGCGCATATGGAGATGAAATACGACTATGCGAAAAAGAAGATAACGAGGGCGGAGCAGTTTATCGAGTACATCGCGGCAAAGAGCAGCATGACTGGCAGGCCCTATCTGGTTCGATGCGAAGGCCGGGATCACCGCAGCAAGGAATGGCTCTCTGTTGAGCTGGAGCGTTACCGGAACCGATAGAGGTTTCGCCTTGGAGTCAACGCATGAGCACAATTGAAAAGACCGAATCAGCGGCAACGAAGAATGACCAAGACATGCCGCAGTCGGCCGAAAAGCCCGCCGCGGCGCCCGAACTGGAACCGAAAAAGACGGCCGACCCCGTCCGGCGCTTTACTTGGATCGTTCTCGCCATGGTCGTTCTATTGTTCGTCTGGTACGTGCTCGCGGACCGCAATGCGCCCTGGACCGATCAGGCGCGGGTGCAGGCCTGGATCGTCCCGATCTCGCCCAAGGTCTCGGGCAAGGTCATCGAGGTCAATGTGGTCCAGGATCAGCTCGTCAAGGCGGGCGATCTGCTGGTCCGGATCGATCCCCGTGACTACGAGCTGGCGGTCCAGAAGGCGGAGGCCGACCTGGATCTTGCGGGACAGGACATAGGGGCGAGCACCGAGCACGTTGCCGTCGCCGAGGCGAGTCTCGCGGAGGACCGTACCCAGCTTGCGTTTTACCAGGCGCAGGCCGACCGGTATCTGAAGCTGGCGGATTCGGGCACCATTTCGAAGTCCGAGGCCGACCAGACACGTTCCGAGGTCGCAAAGGCGGAAGCACGGGTGAAAAGTGCCGAGGCAGAGCTGGCGAAGGCGGAGGACCAGCTCGGCGCAGAGGGCGAGGACAATGCCAAGATACGCGCTGCCATCGCCGCCCTGGAGCAGGCCAGGATCGATCTGGCCGAGACGAGCATCTACGCTCCGACGGACGGCGGAATCACGAATCTGAAGATAGAAAAGGGCTATTACGCCAACGAAGGTACGCCCCTGATGACCTTCGTCTCCTTCAGCGACATCTGGCTCCAGGCCAACATCCGCGAGAACAGTATCGGCAACATCAAGCCCGGCGATCGCGTGGAGATCGCGCTCGACATGGTCCCGGGAAAAGTATTCCAGGGCAAGGTCTTCAGCAGGGGCTTCGCCGTCGATCATGTCTCGGGCGGGGCGGCGGGGGAGGCCGCTACCATCGAGGGCGACAGCGGCTGGCTGCGCGACGCCCAGCGGTTCCCAGTCATCATCCACTTCGCCGATGATAGTGCGCGGGGCTACCGCTTTGCCGGCGGCCAGGCCGACGTACAGATCTACACCGGGGATCACGCGATCCTGAACGCACTTGGAGGGCTCTGGATCCGGCTGATGAGCTGGCTGTCCTATGTCTACTGAGGTCCCGGCGGATCTGTCCGCGGACCTCGGTAAGGCGCCGCGCCGCAGGCCCTGGACCAATGACCTGCGCACCGCGCGCGTGGTGCGGTTCGCGATCAGTGTGACGGCGGCGGTGGCCATCGCCTTCGCCTACGAGTGGCCCCTGTCCTTCCTCACCCCCGTCTTCACGGCGGTCTTTCTGGCCTTGCCCACCCCCGCACCCACGCTCGGACAGGCTCTGAAGAACTGCTGGTTCGTGCTCGAGGGTTTCGTCCTAGGGCTCGTGTTCACCTTGTTCCTGTTGCCGTTCCCCTTGATCTATATCCCCGCGCTCGGGCTGATCCTGTTCCGGATCTTCTATCTGCTCAATCGGGGCGGGTCCTTCTGGCGGGTGCTCATGTCGCTGATCGCCGTGCTCATTCTTCCCATGCTGGGACAGTCGCACGACGTCTTTCCCGTCGGATTCTCGCTCTACTTCATCCTGTCCGGTGTCCTCGCCGTGCTGTTTGCCATCCTGGCTCACGGCCTGTTCCCCGACCCGCCCGGCGGGCCGAGGCTCCCGTCGGGTCCGGGTGCGATGCCGGGCTACTCGAAAGTGGCGGCTCTAGCGGCCCTGAAGAGCACGCTGGTCGTGCTGCCGATCGCCGTCCTGTTCATCACGATGGAATGGACCGGGGAGATCCTGGTCATGGTGTTCGCGGCCATCTTCAGCCTGTCGCCCGAGATTTCGAAGGGTAGGGTGGCGGCGCGCAATTCACTCACATCGACGTTCATCGGCGGGTTCGCGGCCCTGGTCTTCTACTGGCTGATCGTCGCGGTTCCCGAGTTTCACTTCTTTATCGCCCTGATGCTCCTGACCGCCCTGCTGTTCGGGCAGGTCATCTTCGCGGGAGGCCCGCTGGCAAAGTACCTCCCGTCAGCCTTCGTGGCCGTGGTGATTCTGGTCGGGGGCAGCATGGGAGAGGGAGCGGACATCGCCGAGAAGTTCATCATGCGGGTCCTCCTCATCAGCGCTGCCGCCGTCTACATCGTCGCGGCGCTAAGCGTGCTCGACCGATTTTTCTTCATGGCACGAGAGACGTCAGAACCCTAATCCGGTGGTCGCTTTCAGGCAACAACCTCCCGCAGCCGCAATCTTCCGTTGCGGATCTCGCTGACACAGATCCAAAATGGAACAGGCATGAGAAAACGCTTAACCGAACGGGGGAATTTCAGCTATCTGACGGTTGCGCTGGTGGTCCTGCTGTTCGGTACCGCGCTGGCGGATGAGCTCGGTTTTCAACTGGGGCAGCTGTTGATTCAGGCGGCCATCGTGATGGTGCTCGCTCTCGGCATATGGAGCATCGAGAGCCAATCCCACTGGTTTCTAACCCGGGTGGGTATGGTCGTCGCGATTGCGCTGGTCGCCCTGGCCGGGTTGTTCCTGGAATGGGTCCAGATGGACGTTCTCTGGCTGGCAATCCTGCTCGGATACCTGGTCGTAACCACTTGGCTGGCCATGAAGCAGGTGCTGTTTACCGGACCCATCGATTCGAACAAGATCGTGGGTGCCGTCTGCATTTTTCTGCTGGGCGGACTGGTCTGGACCACCCTCTACATGATGGTTGCCCTGCTCAATCCCGAGGCTTTCAACGGCCTGGAGCCGGGGCCCTGGTACGACATCTTCCCGGACCTGGTGTACTTCAGCTTCGTGTCCCTGACGACCTTGGGCTACGGTGACATCGGTCCGGTGGGACCTATGGCACGTTTCCTTGCCTTTATGGAGGCCATCGTCGGGCAGTTTTACGTCGCCATTCTGGTGGCGAGCCTGGTCGGCATTCGCATTTCTAATCAACAGAAATAAAGGGTCGAGACATGACCGACGAAAAGACCTTTCTAAACAACGCCCTGGAAGCCACCATTCGCATCGGGCTTCTCATATTGCTCGCGGCATGGTGCTTTCAGATCGTTCAGCCGTTCATTATTCCTATCGTGTGGGGCATCATCATCGCCGTTGCGGCGTACCCCGGCTATCGAAAGCTTCAGGTGGCGCTGGGCGGGAGGGGCGCGCTTGCCGCGGCGCTGATTGCACTCCTCGGGCTCGTGCTCCTCATCATGCCGACGGTGATGCTGAGCGGCACGCTGGTCGACAGCGCCCACGGTTTGGCGAAGGGGCTGCAGGAGGGAACCATCGCCGTGCCGCCGCCGCCCGAGTACGTCAAAGACTGGCCGGTCATTGGCGAGAACCTGGATGCCTTCTGGCGCCAGGCCTCGCAGAACCTCGGCGCTGCCATGACCAAGATCGCCCCCCAACTCAAGGGGGTCGGCACCTGGTTGCTGTCGACGGCGGCTGGTGCCGGGTTCGGTATCCTGCAGTTCGTGATCGCCATCATCATCGCCGGGTTCCTGCTGGCCGGCGCTGAGCGAGGTGCCAAGGCCGCTTACTCCATCGCAACGCGTCTTGCGGGGGACAAGGGGGCGGACTTCGCCGAATTGGCGGAGGCGACGGTCCGGAGCGTGACG
Organism: Pseudomonadota bacterium; assembly: GCA_034716535.1. GTDB lineage: Bacteria > Pseudomonadota > Gammaproteobacteria > Chromatiales > Chromatiaceae > JAYEJW01. The sequence continues at coordinate 21,603 of JAYEJW010000418.1, read as the reverse complement.
CGCGGCATCCTGGGTGTCTCATTGATCCAGTCCCTGCTCGCCGGGTTGGGCTTCATGGTGATGGGGATCCCCGGCGCTGGGCTCTGGGCGCTACTCTGCCTGCTGCTGAGCGTGATCCAGATCGGCATCGTTCCGATCACGCTCCCAATCGTAATCTACGTCTTCTCGACGGCGGATACGGTCCCCGCCGTGGTGTTCCTTATCTGGAGCATTTTCGTCGGAACCCTGGACAACATCCTCAAGCCCATCCTCCTTGGCCGAGGCGTGGAGGTGCCGATGGCGGTGATCTTCATCGGCGCCATCGGCGGCTTCATCACCTCCGGCATCATCGGGCTCTTTGTCGGCTCGGTGGTTCTCGTGCTTGGCTACAAGCTGTTCCTCGCTTGGCTCGAGGACGCGCCGGAAGAGCGCGCACTGCCGTCGGCGACGGACGATGCTGCACAGAACGAGACGGCTTAGATGGTGACCACTAGAAAAATTCGCGCCGGAGGTGCTCCTCAACTTAGCCTTGCGGACCTTAGTCCGTTACTGGCTTAGGCAACCCGATCCTCTCTCGAGTCTTCAGATTCCATTGGCTGGCGTAGCGAACCTGTATTCGTCCGGTTACGATGGTTTCGAGCCCGAGGATTGTCTCGATAGAGTCGAATAGGCTGTTGCGGTGGAGGTATTCAGGCAACATTTCGCGAGGGGCGATGACCTGATCGCTGAAGGAGCCGGGCACATCGGCGATGAGTCCGATGTCGACGAAGGTTTTCCTAGCCTTCCTTTTTACATCGAGATGACTGATCTCGATGGGATAACCCCGACTCCATGTCTTGATCGCCACGACGATCCGCTCCTCGTCGCGCGCCTCGCGGAATCGCTCCAGCGTAGCGGTGCTGAGCTCGATAGCAAGGATGGCCACGACGACGAGCGTGGCGATGGCTCCAAGCCTGAAACCCGTAACGTATCCCTTGTCGCGCATCGCGGGTCGCATTCCCAGAAGGTAGAAAACCCCGCAGGCGGAGAGCACGATGGCAGCCAGGTTGGTCAGGTAGAGCAGCGCGGCCTCCCAGGCGTCCACAGGTTCCGCGAAGTAGAGCAGCATCCCGGTCGCGGCAAGCGGCGGCACCAGCGAGACGCCGATCGCCACGCCGGGCAGTAAGCTTGCTTCCTCCTTGCGCATCTGCACATAGGCTCCCGCGATGCCGGCTGCAAGGGCCACCATCAGCTCCTCGAGACCCGGGTCGGTTCGCGCCAGCACCTCGTGGGGTACGAGCATGCCTTTGGGCGCATCGGCAAGGAACAGAATGACGTAAGCCAGGCCGATGGTGCCGAAGCTCGCGACGGTCACGGCCGCCAGCAGGTAGAGCATGCGAGGGGTCCAGCCCATCACCATGGCCGAGGCGATGCCCAAGATGGGGGTCATCAAGGGCGCGATAAGCATGGCGGCGATGACGACGGCTCCGGAGTTGCGGTACAGACCCACAGTCGCGATGATGACCGCGATGCTGAGCATGGTGGAGAACCGCACCCAATAGGAGCGACGATTTCCTCCCTCGAAGTAGAGATCCTCGTCCTGGTTATGTTGTTCTGAGCTCATGGTCTTTTCAGGTTCTCGGGTGCGCAGTTCGGCAATAGTAACGCCCCGATTCGGTAAGGGTGAGAGATGAAAGCAACACTTATTCGCATCGTCCTGATTCTAGCAATCGTCGAGATCGCCTATCTCTCTTTGGTTAACCTGGCGCTGAATCTGCCGGTGACCCAATCGCTGATCAACCAGCACCGACCGGACAAGTATGCGGTTTACTGGGAAAAGGCCTGGAGTTGGTACCCGCTCAGGATTCATGCAACAGGCATCTCGGTCAACGGGCAAACCTCGTCGCAACAGTGGCAGGCGGATGCCTCCGCCGCCTCCGCGTCCCTGTCTGTTCTCCCGCTGTTTCGACGGACCGTGAAGGTCTATGGCGTGGACGCGCAGGACCTTGCCTTTCGTCTACGCCCCAGACCCAAGCCGGAGAAGGACTATGCGGCAATCCGCGAGTTCTTCCCGCCGATCCGCGACCGGGAACCGAATCTGCCGGCGGCTGCCCGCAAGACCCGTAAGAAGGGGGACGGCTGGCGGATTGTCGTCGGCGAAATTCATGCCCGCGGCAGTCACGAGCTCTGGGTGTTCCAGGTACGCGGCGCCTTGGTTGGGGACGTGCAAGCGAATGTGACGCATGAGACCCGGGGTGGGCCGCTTGCCCTAACGGACGGAGAGGCCGATGTCGAGCTGAAGTCGCTCATGGTCAACAAGGACTCGGAAGTGTCCAGCGGTGGCGCCGTAAAAGGCCGATTCGAGATCGCGCCTTTCGTCCCGGCCGAAAATCCCGGTTTGAAGGCGCTGGCGTTTCTCTCAGTCGATGCGGAGATCAACACGGCGGTAAACAGTCTCGACTTCCTGGATTTCTACCTGCGGGGGATTGGCGGGATGGAGATCGACGGCAAAGGGAGACTCAGCGGCCCTTTGCGCTACGAGAGAGGCGATCTGACTTCCGGGACCGATCTGGCCCTGTTGGCCGAACAGCTCGAGCTGGCTGCAGTTCCTTACGAGGTGAAGGGCGCCGGGGGTGTCGACATCGCCGTCCGTCCTGAGGACCCCGAGACGCTGAGCGTCGAGATTTCCTTCGGAGCGCTGGAGGCCTTGCATGAGGATGACCAGGTTCCTTTGTTCACCGGGTCGCACCTGGAGGTAGCGGCTCAAGGCACAACAAGGATCTTGCCCGACGAGGCGAGGAAAAGGGAAGGCGGCCGGGTCCTCGTCAGGATTCCATCGGTGACGGTCCCCGACCTGAAGTCGTATCAACGCTATCTCCCTGACAAGTGGGGTATCAGAGTTCTGGGTGGTCACGGCGAGCTGGCGGGTAAAGTGGAGTTCTCCGCGACGGCTTTGAGCGCCGACCTGAATCTAGTCTCCGCAGATGCCGATGTAGTCTTCAAGGACTATCAGTTCAAGACGAATCTGGATCTGGGGGTGAAGGTCAGCGGCGGCGCCTCGGAAACGGCGGGTGTAGATCTGTCGGGCACCTATCTGCGTCTGGATGAGGCGCGCCTGACCAGTGAGAGCACCGGAGAGTCGGAGGCGTGGCAGGCGTCTTTGTCCATCACCCAAGGGACGCTCGGACTCCCTGTACCTGAGGGGTCGGCGGGGGACGCGGGTTTCAAGCACTTGTCGCAAGCTTTGAACGAGCAGGGGCTCAAGACGCTCCTGGCATCGGCGGATGCGAAGCTCGATGCAGACTTGAGCGTTTCCGACCTGGGATGGGTCGATCTGCTGTTCACGAATCCCTATGACATGGCCGTCTCCGGTTCCGGCGAGGCGGCGGCCGACGTGAGGATCCATTCAGGCTGGCTCTCCGAAGGGACGATCCTGCGGGTGCGTCCGCGCGGACTTAGGGTTCAGGTTCTCGACTACGTTGCACAAGGAGGTGGTAGCGTCGCACTGAAAGTAGAGAAAGGCGGCGAAAGTCCGGATATGAGCCTTGACGTGCAGCTCAGTGATGCTTTGCTGAGGCGAAGGGGCGAAGAAGAGGCCGTCGTGGAGAGGGTGAAGCTCGGCGTATCGACCAGGGCAAGTGGTGTCACTTTCGGCGGCGGCAGCAGCGTCGCTTCGCTCGATCTGCGCATTCCGTCGGCGAGGGTCAAGGATATGTCGGTCTACAATCAATATCTACCAGAGGGGTCGCCGTTGGAGTTGCTGTCCGGCGAGGCGGATTTGACCGCGGACATCCACCTCGAGCCGGAATCCGCCGGCGGCTTCGTGAAGCTGAAGACGAATGGGTTGCGAAGCCGCCTGGACGATCAAGAGGTATCAGGGGAACTGACCCTCGACATCAACCTCCAGGACGGCGTGCCAAGCAACATGGACTTCGATATCTCCGGCTCCTCGCTGCTGCTCGATGGGTTCAAGGTTGCCGGCGAGCAGAAGGGCTTCGGCCATCCCGACTGGACGGCTACCTTCGACCTGCGCAAGGCGCGCGCGGTCTGGAAGAAGCCCGTTCGCCTCGATGTGGAAGCCGAGATCGCGATGAAGGACTCCAGGCCGATCGTTGCGGTCTTCGCCAATCAAAGGGGCAAGCACGGGTGGCTGGAAAAGATCCTCACTGTGGAGGATGTACGAGGCGAGGCCAAAATGAACGTTGCGTCAAACCGGGTCTTGATTCCCTATGCCGTGGCCGGCAGTGACAAGATCGATGTGGGTGCCAAGGGTGTTATCGATGCGAACCATCGTGAAGGCATCTTTTACGCCCGTTTTCGAAAATTGCATGGAATCCTGAAGGTAAAAGATGGCGACCGCAATTTCGACATCATTGGTGCGAGGAAGAAGTTCGACGCCTATTCTCCAGGCGAGCCGAGCACCGGTGAGGCGGATGCCGACGGGCTGCAGACTACAGGTGCTATTCTAGAAGCTGGTGAGCGGCATGCCTCGGAGAAGGATAAGAACGACGTGCCGGCTCGCGCATCGGACGCCTCGACGGGCGAGCGGGAGTTCTCAGTTCTTGACGAGACCCCTTAGCGTTGCATCCTTACCCCATCGAATCCGGAATTGTGACGAATGAAGCCAACAGTACACCAGCCTGAGCGGAGCCCAAGACGCTTCCAGTCCCCGGCTGCTCTGCGACCCTCGCGGCCCGGTGATGTCAGCCGGATCCTGAACCGGCAAAGCTGTAATCGCGTTCTGTTTGCCATTGTGGTGCTGCTATCGCTAGGCGGTTGCGCGTCCCTACCGGAGGATGTCGAGCGCCCGACCTCGTACGCCTACCCCGATACCGACGACACCCGCCTCGGTCAGTCACGCCGCGACGAGATCCGCCGCCATTCCGGGGAGTCGGGCTTTCTGCTGCTCGGAAACGGGCTCGATGCCTTCGTCGCCCGCGCGGTCCTGGCAAACGCGGCCGAGCGCAGTATCGACGCGCAATATTATCTGCTGCACAACGATCTCACGGGTAGGCTGTTCATCGATCAGCTGATCAGGGCGGCGGATCGCGGCGTGCGGGTGCGTTTGCTCGTGGACGACATGGATCTGGAAGGCAGAACCCTCGGGGCGGCGGTGCTGGACAGCCACCCGAATGTGGAGGTGCGGCTGTTCAATCCCTTCAGCCGCAATGCCGGCCGGGTCGTGCAGCTCGTGACCCGCTTCGGCTCCGTGACGCGCCGCATGCACAACAAGTCCTTCACGGTCGACAACCAGGCAGCCATTCTCGGCGGCCGCAATATCGGCGACGAGTACTTCGGGGCCGACCCCGAGGTGGCGTTCACCGACCTCGATGTGCTGGTGATCGGTCCGGTGGTCAAGGAGGTGTCGGAATCGTTCGACAGCTATTGGAACAGCGAGCTGGCCTACCCGGCGACCGCGCTGCTGGGCGGGGTGCCGACTGCCGAGGAGACCCGCCAGAAGCGTCGGGAGCTGGAGGAGTTCGTGGCCGAGCAGACCGATTCCGCGTACCTGAGGGCACTGCGGGACTCGGACTTGGCGAACCAGATTCGGGCGAACAACGTGCAGTTCGAGTGGGGGGACGCGCACGTCGTCCAGGACGAGCCCGAGAAGCTGCTCGCGGACAGATCGGAAAGATCCTATCACCTGGCGCCTCAACTCGAGCCCTACTTCCGCGGAGTCCGGGACGAGCTGTACGTCTTCTCCCCCTACTTCGTACCGGGTAAGTCGGGTACGGCCTTCTTGAGCGACCTCAGCCGGCGCGGGGTTCGGGTGCGTGTGCTCACCAACTCCCTGGCCTCAACGGACGTGCCCGTGGTCCATTCCGGTTATGCGAAGTACCGCAAGGATCTGCTGCGGGCCGGTGTCGAGCTCTACGAGATGAAGTCCCGACCCGGCGAAGGCAAGAAGCGAGGCGGGTCGGGGTTTGCCGGATCGTCCAAGGCCAGCCTCCATACCAAGGCCTTTATCTTCGACCGCAAGCACATCTTCATCGGCTCCCTGAATCTCGATCCCAGATCGGTTCACGAAAACACCGAGATCGGCGTCGTGCTTACATCGCCGGAGGTCGGTTCCCGAATCGGACCCGCGCTCGACGAGGCGATAGACCGAGTCGCGTTCCGACTCGCATTGGAGACCGACCAGCAAGGGAACGAAAAGATCGTCTGGCATGAAGAGGGCGGCGGCGAAGGGCAGACCTATTCCGTCGACCCTCACACCAGCTTCTGGCAACGTTTTGGTGTCGGCTTCATGGGCCTGCTGCCGGTGGAGTCTCAGCTCTGAGCATCGCGCGCGTCGGGCTGTGAGTAGGGCTCTCCTTTCACCGGAGAAGAGAAATGACAGAACAAGACATGAGCACGAACCCGGAGGCATCCCAGACACCCGAGCCCGGAAGGCTTAGGAAAGCCTTTCGCTGGACAGTCATCTCCTTTGGTGGGCTGCTGGCCGCGCTGGTTCTGATCATCCTGGTCGTGGTGGCCTTCTCAATCCCCATCGAGCTCGACTGGGTGAAGGGCAAGATCGAGACCTCGGCATCGGAAGCCCTCGGCCGGCCCTTTGCCATCGAGGGTCCGCTCACCCTGGTGCCCTCCATGCCCCCCGCGGCGCAGATCGAAGGGGTCCGTATCGGCAACCCGAAAGGCTGGCCGGAGGCGGACCTTGCCCGCCTGGACCTGGCGCGCGCCGAGCTGCGGATTCTGCCCCTGTTGAAGGGCGAGGTGCTGATCGAGGAGATCTCGGTCGAGGGTCTGCAAGTCAGCCTCGAGACCAATGCCGAGGGGGAGTCCAACTGGCTGCTGAAGAAGTCCGACGAAGCGCCGACACCCGAGCCCGAGGAAGAAAGGGAGCCGCCGGCGCTGAAGTTCATCGAGCTCGCGGAGCTGTCCCTGCGGGACATCGTCCTCACCCACCGGGATGCCGCAATCGACAAGACCTTCGAGCTCGAGCTTAAAGAGATCACCGGAAGCGCCGAGGACCTTGAGCCGATGCGGTTGCTCATTCAGGGCACTGTTCAGGATGTTCCCTATGAGGTGAACTTTAGCGGCGGCAGCCTGGCCTCGCTCGTCGCGGACAAAGCGTCCTGGCCGCTGGACGTCTCGGCGACGGCGGTCGGCGCCAAGCTCACTATCGGTGGCGAGATCGCCCAGCCCCTGCGCGGCAGGGGGCTCGCCCTGGACTTCGATCTGACGGGACCGAGGATGAAGGATCTGGAGGTGATCCTCGGCACCAGGTTGCCTCCGATCCAGTCGTTCGGTCTGCAGGGACGCATCGAAGAGGCGGACGGCAAGTACCGCATCGCCGATTTGAAGGGGGAGATCGCAACGACCGGCGTCACCGGCAGCTTCGAGGCCGATATCTCCGGGGCGAGGCCCCGCCTGCAGGGTGACATCGATATCCAGAGTATCGACGCCGGCCCCTTCTTCGCGGCCATCGGCGAGGAAGAGAAGGTCCAGGCAGAAGGGGCGCCGCAGCCGGAACAGAGCGACCGGGCGCTGCCGGAAGAAGAGGTAGCCGAGCCTGCCAAGAAGGTCGATGTCGACGAGCCCGTTCTGACGTTGGAACCCCTCGAGAGATTTGACGCGCAGCTCAAGGTGACCATCCACGAGGTGGTCAATGCGCCCATGACCCTGCGCGATGCTAGCCTCCAGGTGAGCGTCGCGGACGGAAAGCTGGCGGCCCCCATGGCCCTGACCCTCGCCGAGGTGCCGTTCAATGGGGAGCTCAGTCTCGCGCCGGAAAACGGCCAACCGAAGGTCTCCATATCGCTGGCCGGCGAGAAGAGCGACATCGGCGAGCTCGCCAGGTTCTTGAGTGGGGCGAAGGGCATCGAAGGAAAGTTCGATCTCGCGCGACTGGATCTGTCGGCCGGGGGCGAGACCATTCGATCTTTGGTCGAGACGGCCGAGTTGCGGGTCGCCATGGCCGGCGCGTCCCTTTCCTACGGTCACGAGACCGGTGGCCGTCCCGTGGAGTTTACTCTCGAGGAGGCGAGCCTGCTGTTTCCCGCCGCGGACGAGTCGCAGATCACCGCGCGGGGCTCATTGCTTGGTGAGGCGTTCTCGCTGGAGCTCAAGGGCGGCACCTTCATCGAGAACCTCGTGCAAAAGCGCTGGCCCCTGGAGCTGAGCGCCACGGGTGGCGGCGCCAAGCTCCGGATCGGTGGCACCGTCCGGCAGGCAGAGGGCGACAGGGGCAGCGAGCTCGATTTTGCGTTCACCGGCGAGCAGATCGGGAGCCTCGCCGCCTGGCTCGGGGTGTCTCCTGAAGCCTCGCAGTCATACGCATTAAGCGGAAAGGCGACGCATCGGGAGGCCGAGTTGCGCATCCAGCTCGACGAGGTTCGGATTGGCGAGAGCGCCTTTGCCGGGGAGGCGGGAGTCAGGAGGGAAGGCGACACACCGGTCACCTTCGCAAAGCTCGATTTCGACGTCCTCGACCTGAAGGGCCTGGGGAGCCTGTTCCCCGAAAAGCCGGAGAAGGAAGAGCCGGAGTCCGTGCCGCAAAAGAGCGGACCCGAGACCCTCACCATCGATGTCCCGATCCTTCCCAAGGGCATCGAGATCTTCGACTCGGACATCGAGATCGCCGTCGCCCGCATCAAGCTGGATCCGGCGGACATCACGGAGGTCGCGGTCTCCTCGAGAATCCGGGACGGATTCGTGGAGAAGGCACCGATCGGTGCGGTCATCGCCGGAGCCAGGTTCGAGGGCAACTTCGGCGTCGACTTGCGTGGAGAGGTTCCAAAGATCGACCTCGAGATCGGGTCGAGCAAGGTCGATGTGGGCTCCCTGCTGGCCCAGCTCGGCGTTGCGGACGGGCTGGCAATGACTGCCGGCGGCTTTGATCTCGATCTGGCGATGGAAGGGGCGAGCACGCGCGAGATCCTGGAGCGGTCCGCGTTCTCCGTCGGTATCAAGGACGGCCTTTGGAGGCTCAGGGCTCCGGGTGCCAAGGAGGGCCTGGACATCCGCGTTCCGGAAGCGGCGATCAGCGCCGAGCCGGAGCAGCCGATCCGGCTTGCCATCGACGGCCGCATCGACAAGACGCCGGTGAAGATCGACATCACGACCGATCCCCTGGCGAGCTTTGCCGAGCCGAAGGAGCGCCTCAAGATGGACGTCGGCGTCGCCCTGGCCAAGGTAAGCCTGAAGCTGACCGGTGCGGCGCCTCTGCCGGTCCAGGCGGAGAACCTCCACTTGGCGATGGATCTGAGCGGGAAGCGATTCAGCGACTTCGACGAGTTGCTGGACGTCTCGCTGCCGCCGATCGGCCCGTACCGGCTGCGCGGAGAATTCGGGAGCCGGAAGTCGGGGTACTACGTCAAGAACCTCCGGGCGACCGTGGGCAAGAGCACCCTAACGGGAAAGCTCGACCTCAAGACCGCTCAGCGGCCGCCGCGCCTGGACGTCGACCTGGTTGCGAAGCGCATTCAATTGGACGACTTCGATACGGGCGATTGGTCAGCGGCGGGTGATGGCGTGAAGTCGACTGAAAAGCCGGAGGCATCCGAGAGCGAACCAAGGGCCCCAGCCGGCGGCAGATCCCTCTTGTCGCCGGCAGTCATACGCAGCCTCAACGGCAAAGTCAGGATTCAGGTCGACGAGGTCCTGTCCGGCCAGGACCATCTGGGCCGGGGAGTCTTGACGGCGACCCTGGAGGGCGGCCGGGCCTCGATCGATCCGCTCACTCTGAACGTTCCGGGCGGCTCCGTCGATGTAAGCTTCGCCCTCGAGCCGACCGAGAGGGACGTCGCCCTGGAGGCGAGCGCCAAGATCGAAAAGCTGGACTACGGAATCCTGGCCCGCCGCATCGACCCGAAATCGAAGACCGGCGGCGTGATCAGCCTCGACGTCGACCTCAAGACCCGCGGGCCGGACCTTAAGCGCGTCATGCAGGGATCGAACGGCCATATCGACTTCGGCCTCTGGCCCAAGGATCTCAACGCCGGAATCTTCGATCTCTGGGCGGTGAACGTGATCAGCGCCCTGATGACCGAGGTGGACAAGGACAAGGCCTCGAAGGTCAACTGTGTGATTGCGCGGTTTCGGGTCGACGACGGGCTCATGCGGGAGCGCGTGGTGTTCGCGGATACCAGCAAGATGCGGGTCGAGGGGAGCGCCGAGATCGATTTCAACCAGCGTACATTGGACGTTCGTGCTGCGCCCAAGGCAAAAAAACCGGAGTTCTTCAGTCTGGCCGTACCCGTGGGTCTGAGCGGGGATTTCGAGGACTTCGGCATCAAAGTCAACCCCGTGGTGCTGGGCGGTAAGGCCATCTCCTTTGTAACCAGCCCGTTGCACGTGCCGCTGCGGCGGATCTTCAGAAAGGGAGAACCGGAAGACGGCGAGCAGGCCTGTGCCGAGGCCTGGCGTGTGCGCGACCTGAGCGAACAAGCCTCTGGAGTCGAACAGGACCCGGAACGGGGCGAACAGGGGTCGACGCCATCCCGGAATCGCGAGGCTGGGCAGCGAGTCGCGGTACCCGAGCGGGACTCAACGCAGGACAAACCGGAAAAGAACGAGCAGGATTCGTCGCTGGACACCTTTCAGGCTGAGTAGCGACCGGCCGCCCAACAGCGGCTTTCTTATCGGTTGGGGGAAATGGGTTCTGGTTGTCTGGCTGCGTTTTCGATCAGCATGCGAAGCCGGAAGCTGTAGGCGGAACCGGCGAACAGGATCCAGAAGAAGCGCCAGTCGTGGCGCACCAGCCGATAATCGACGAGGTTCCAGATCGCCACGAACACAAGGACCACGAAGAAATAACGGCACAGATCCCCCGGCGCCTCGGCGTTCCGGCAGGCGTCGGCGGCCGCAGCGACCAGGAACCAGAGCAGTGCGCCGGCCAAGATCAGCCCCAGGAGGCCGAATTGGAACGGGATCTCCAGGTAGGCGTTGTGCAGGTGGGGCATCCAATCCGCCGGGCCTGTCATCAGCTCCGGGCGGTCACTGTGCTCCAGGAAATACCGGCTGGATCCGGCCCCCCAGCCGAACCAAGGCCGTTCCCGCCAACTGTCCAGGGCATAGCGGAGCGCATGGGCCCGCAGGCCGACGGAGTCCGAGGGCACTTGAGTAAGGTCGCCGCCGAGAAGGGTTGAGACCGTCTCGCTTTCCGCGCTTACTCGCTCGCGGACCAGGTCGAGCTGGGTTGCTGCCAGGGACACCAGGACGAGGAGGACCAGAAGCGTCGTCGTCAAGCCAGACCGTACCCTTGACGACGGATCCCTTCGTTTCGCCCGCCACTCCAGGAAAAGAAGCAGGAGGCCGGCGATCGCGAAGGCGAGCCAGGAACCTCGGGAGTAGGAGAGCACGAGGCCTTCCAGCAGGATCGCCAGCAGCAGCCCCCAGGCAACCAGGACCGCCCCGCGAGCCACCGGGCCGCTCGTCGAGTTCAGGAATCGATGTCGCAGCGCAAACAGCCCCAGGACCCCAAGACCCGTGAACATGCCGAAGGCGACCGCGGGCAGATAAGTCTCGAAGCGCGTGCTGAAAAAGGCGGCGTCGAATGCCGCCCAGTCGACTTCACGCAGGAATCCGATGACAAAACCGAGCAACATCAGGAGCAGCAGTCGACCGATGCGGTCCGCCCTTCCGGCGGCGAAGTAGGCGAAAGGAACGAACAGCAGGAGCTTGATCCAGTCGACACCGGTTTCGGCGGCGGCAGCGGCGAGCCTCTCGTTGGGGGCGTTGAAGTAAAAAATCAGAGAATGGAGGCCCACGTACAAAGCAAACGCCAGGCAGGCTAGAATCACCGGATCCCGGCCAAGCGCGCTCCAGTCCCTGAATCGGAGCAGAAAGGTCAGAAGGACGAGGCCCAACCCCAGGGTTGCAGGGGAGATGCCGAGGAGTGCGAAGAAGGCGAAGAGATAGGCGCCGAACAAACCGATCCGTTCCGACCAACCCATCGGTCGCTCAGAGTCTGGAGGCGGGTTGCTTGTGAACGGCAAGTGGGAGGACTCCGGGCTTAGCGCAGGGCGATCAGGAGTTGGTCCGGCCGCTGCGTCGGCGGGTAAGCTTGTCGCAGCATGATACACACTACTGGGAAACACAAAAAATGCGCGGCACCGACGCCCCATTGAGTGATATGCAGACGGGTCTCCACCCGGGAGAGGCGCAGACCCGGGCAACGCCGGGCGCGTCCGGTCGCCAAGCAACTATCGCGAAGGAGGGCGCGCGCGGGCGTCTCCTTGTGACGGGCTTTCGCCCCGGCGCGGGTGGAATCGGGCGCGACATGGTCAACACAATCAATGGATGCGCCCAGGCGGGTGCCGACGTTCACGTCCTGTTGGAGACGGACGACAATCCCGATTCGGCGTTTCTCGATCCGGCGGTGCGGATACACGTCGTCGAGATGGGCGAGGGGCGCGCCGCCGTTGGTCGGATGCGTGATTTCATCGCCCAGCTCGCCCCTCAGGCGGTGCTTTCCAACCGGGATCGTGCGAACGGGCTTGTTGTACAGGCTGCTTCCGGGTTGACTCCGCGCCCTCGCGTTGTCGTGCGGGTCGGCATCAACATTCCGGCCAAGTTGCGCCGAAGGAATCCGCTGTCACGGATGCTCCGCCGCCGCAGTCTGACTGCAACCTACTGCGGTGCCGATCTCCTCGTTGGGGTCTCGGAAGGCGTGTGCGACGGCTTGCGGAAGCTCCTCGGCGATAAGGCTCCGCCGATCCGTCGCGTGTACAGCCCCATGGACCTGGCGGGGATCAAGTCGCTCGCCGCGCAGGACCCGATCCACCCCTGGTTCAGGGAGCGCTCTTTCCCCCTACTGGTGAGTGTCGGCCGATTGGTCCGGATGAAGGATCAAGGGACCATGCTGCGGGCGTTCACAAGGTTACCCCGGGATTTTCGGCTGGTTATCTTCGGAGAGGGGAAACAGCGACCCAAGCTTCTGGCATTGGCCCGAAGGCTCGGCGTGGAGGACCGCGTCGATCTCCCCGGGCATTCGGAGAACCCGTTCGCTCACGTCGCCCGAGCCGACCTGTTCGTGCTCTCTTCGCGCTTCGAAGGTTTCTGCAACGCCCTGTTGGAGGCCTTTGTCGTAGGAACTCCCGCGGTTTCGACCGACTGTCCCAGCGGGCCGCGAGAAATCCTGGACAACGGTCGTTACGGACCTCTGGTTCCCATCGGCAGGCCCGCCGAGTTGGCCAGCGCGATCCTCGGCGCGATCTCGAATCCTCCATCGCGGGCGCTTCTGGAGGAAGCGGTTGCCCGTATGGACATGGAGCACTCGATTACCTACTACTTGGATGCACTGGGGCTGCTGGGGACCACCGCCGGTTCCGGACGACCCGAGCCGGGCGCCGCGAACAATGGGAGCTGACCGTCGCTCCTTCTGAGTATCTGGGCTCGAGCATCAAACACTTTCACGACGGGCTCCCGTTACCCCGGCCCTCACGGCGGGACGGGGAGAGAGGAGCGCGTGCAATGCGGGCTGACACCCGAACAGGAGCAGATCTCCAAACATGAACACCGACGAGAAAAGCCTGCGCATCGGCATCCCCAAGGGCAGCCTGCAGGAGACCACCAAAAAGCTCTTCGCATTGGCCGGCTTCAACCTGCGTATCTCAGGCCGCTCTTATTACCCCGATATCGACGACCCTGAAATACAGTGCATCCTGATTCGCCCCCAGGAGATGGCCCGCTATGTGGAGCTGGGGGTGCTGGACTGCGCCATCACCGGCCTGGACTGGATCCTGGAGACCGGTGCCGATGTCGTGGAGTTGGCCGACTTGAAGGCTCCATGGCCCAACTACGGAACGGTGCGATGGGTGATGGCCTCGAAAGAGGGTTCGGAACTCGACAGTGTCGGAGACCTGGAGGGAAAGCGCATCGCTACGGAGGCGGTGGGAATGACCCAGCGCTTCCTGAAAGAGCACGGAGTCCGTGCGGATGTGGAGTTCTCCTGGGGCGCAACCGAGGTCAAGCCTCCCATCCTGGCGGACGCCATCGTAGATGTGTCGGAGACCGGTTCCAGCCTGCGCGCCAACAGCCTCAAGGTCATGCACGTGGTGCTGGAGAGCACGCCGCGCTTTATCGGCAACCACGAGGCGCTCGGCAACGATTGGAAGAGCAGCAAGATAGAGCGGTTATTGATGCTGCTCAAGGGCGCGATCGCGGCCGCCACCCGGGTCACCCTGGCCATGAATGTCCACAGAGACCGAGTGGACGAGGTCCTCGGTTTGCTCCCTGCCCTGGGTACGCCCACTGTGTCCACCCTTGCCGATGAAAACTGGGTGGACGTGAGCACGGTCGTGGAAGAGAAGCTGGTTCGCAGCCTGATCCCGAGGCTGTCCGCGGCTGGTGCCCGGGGCATCATCGAGATGCCCATCAACAAGATCATCGAGTAGCCGATTCCGCAGGGCGAGGATGTACTGGACGTCCGGCGCCTTTCGGACGGGAATCACCGAATTGCTCCCTGGTCGAGGAGCAGGTCGATCTCCTCACGAAGGCGCTTGAGCTGGGCGAGACTGGCGTGGATACGCAACAGGTCCACGAGCTCTGCAATGTGATTCTGGGAGAGACCGGAAGCAAGATCGATGTCGAATCGACAAATTGCGTCACTTGGCCCCGGGCTCGCCGAACTCTCGGAGCCTGCTGAGCGCGTCTTCGTGCACGACTCATTGCCGCGCCGCCCCCAGACAGGGTCATTCTCATTCCCGCTACCAGCTCCAAGCCTTCCGCGCGGACGAAAACCCGGGACGCGGACCGATGCGCAGACGACGGAATCACCGGACGGAACCGGCGGAGCGGCCGTGCGTCTATAACGCCCGTCTATCAAAGTATCGAAAAATACGATGGGAACATCGCGCTCCGCGGCTAGCCGAAGCACAAGAAGGAAGGTATCTTAACGAGTTCTGATATATGGGGTCCGATCGATCCCCCAGTCACCGAACAGCCCGGGACGTCGCACATCGTCGATATCGCTGGGTTTTTCGCCAGATCCATTCCGCTAAGACGGAGGAAAGTCCATGACGGAAGTCGTCGCGACCAACGAGACCATCCTGGTGGTCGGTGGTGGCATCAGCGGCATGACCGCCGCGTTGGAAGCCGCCGAGACCGGGAAACAGGTCGTGCTGGTTGAAAAGCGCCCCTACCTGGGCGGCCGTGTCTCCCAGCTCTACAAGTACTTCCCGAAGCTCTGCTTCCCCACCTGTGGTCTGGAGATCAACCAGCGCCGCAGCAAGATGAACCCGAACCTTACGATCCTAACTATGGCTGAGGTGACGGGTATCAAGGGCGAGAAAGGGAGCTACACCGCCTCCGTCAAGCTTTCCCCGCGGTACGTGAACGAGAACTGCACCGCTTGCGGCGACTGCGCCAAAGCCGTCGAGGCCGAGTTCGACGACGACTACAACTATGGCCTGTCCAAGCGCAAGGGCGCCTATCTGCCTTACCGTATGGCCCACCCGGCGCTCTACGTGCTGGACCCGCGCATCATCGGCACCGATGATGCGCAGAAGGCGAAAGATGCCTGCAAGTACGAGGCCGTGGATCTGGACATGGCCGAGGAGACCATCGACTTCCCCTGTGGCGCGGTGATCTGGGCCACAGGTTGGCAGCCCTACGATGCGGCAAAGATCCAGCCTTACGGCTACGACCGCTTCGATAACGTCGTCACCTCAGTCGAGTTCGAGCGCATGGCCGATCCCGGCGGTCCCACGGACGGCAAGATCGTGCGGCCCTCGGACGGCGAGGAGGCCAAGAAGGTTGCCTTCATTCAGTGCGCCGGATCGCGCGACCGCAACCACCTGTTGCACTGCTCGCGCATCTGCTGCATGGCCTCGCTGAAGCAGTGCACCTATGTGAGCGACGCCTACGGCGAGGACGCGGACATCAGCGTCTACTACATTGACATCCGCGCCATCGACCGCTTCGAGGACTTCTACGAGAAGGTCCAGGCCATCCCGCAGGTCAAGTTCATCAAGTCCAAGCCCGCCTCGATTGTCGAGGGCACGGACAAGCGCCCTGTGGTCCACGGCGTGGACACCGAGGGCTACAACCGTTTCGCGGACGAGCACGACCTGGTGGTCCTGGCCATCGGTATGGAGCCGTCAGTGGACAAGGACAGCTTCCCGGTCGATATCGTTATCAACCGCGAGGGCTTCATCGAGGCCGCGCCCGAGAACGGCGGTGTCTTTGCCGCGGGCAGCGCGTCCGATGCGCTCGACGTGAACCGTTCCGTCCAGCACGCCACGGGAGCGGCGCTACGCGCCATCCAGGTTGTCAACGGTGCGGCCGGAGTGGAGGGTTAAGATCATGGCAGACGAGAAGAAATTTGCCGGTTACATCTGCACCGGCTGCGGCATCGGCGAGCGCCTCGACGCAGGTCAGCTCGAGACTACAGCGAAGCGCGACGGCAAGATGGCCGAGGTCAAGCAGCACGAGATGCTGTGCAGTAAGGAAGGCGTGGCGATGATCCGGGACGACATCGACAACAATGGCGCCAACCACATCATGATCGCCGCCTGCTCGCGGCGCGCCAAGGTGGAGGCCTTCAACTTCACCGACGTGGCCATGTCCCGCGCCAACCTACGCGAGGGCGTCATCTGGTTGCGTCCCGAGGGGGACGAGCACCAGGAGACCACACAGGAGATGGCGGACGACTACATCCGCATGGCCTGTGCCGAGGTCAAGTTCATGACCCAGCCTTCTCCCTCAGGTGAGCAGACACTCAACAAGACTCTGCTGGTGGTCGGTGGCGGCGTCACCGGTATGACCTCCTCCATCGAGGCGGCGAAGGCCGGCTACCCCGTCCACCTGGTGGCGGAAGAGGCCAAGCTCGGGGGCGTCTGGGCCGATCTTTACAAGCGTGTGCCCTTCCGGGCCGCGGCCGTCGACGTGCCCAACAGCAAAAAGGCGGACCTGCCACAGCCGGAAGACCCGGGCATCGACGAGATGGTCGCCCAGATCGAGGCGGATTCCCGCATCAGGGTTCATTTGAACGCCAAGATCACCAAGACCTCCGGCGCCCCCGGCCGCTTCTCCGCGGACATCAGCACCGAGTCCGGCAGTACGGCCACCGAGAACTTCGGCGCCATCGTCCAGGCCACCGACTACAAGCCGTACGACGCGAACAAGCTGCCGGAATTCGCCTATGGAAAGACCCCGGACGTGGTCACCAATTTCGAGCTCGAAAAGCTGGCCAAGGAGGCAAACGGTGCACCCCTCAAGCGCCCGTCCGACGGCAAGGAGGTCAAGTCGGTCGCCTTCGTCCAGTGCGCCGGTCAGCGCTCCGAGAAGGAGGGCCACCTGCCCTACTGCTCCGGCTTCTGCTGCACCGAGTCCATCAAGCAGGCGATGTACTTCAAGGCGCAGAACCCTGGCTGCGACGCCACCGTCCTGTTCGACGATCTGCGCACCCCCGGCGCTGCGGGCGAGGACTTCTACCGCTCCGGCCAGCAGGCCCAGGTGACCTTCTCCAAGGGCAAGGTCTCGGAGGTGGTCGCCGACGGCGGTGACCTGAAGGTCAAGTTCAAGGACCTGATCCTGAACGAAGACACCGAAATGGACTGCGACCTGGTGGTGCTCGCCACCGGACAGGTGCCCCACGTGGGCCCCGACCCGTACGCCCAGCTCGCGGTGGACGAGGCGGAGGACGAGGAGGAGAAGGCCAAGGCCCAGGCGATCCTGGAAGTCGCCCCGCCGTCCATCCTGAACCTGGACTACCGCCAGGGCACTGACCTGCCGCAGCTCAAGTACGGCTTCGTCGACTCCCACTTCATCTGCTTCCCCTACGAGACCCGCCGTACCGGCATCTACGCCGCCGGTCCCGTGCGCCGTCCCATGGACATGAAGCAGGCTATGGAGGACGCGGTCGGCGCCACCATGAAGGCCATCCAGGCCGCCGAAAACGCCGCCAGAGGTTCAGCCGCTCACCCGCGCGTGGGTGATCTCTCTTATCCGAGCTTCCGCAAGGAAGGCTGCACCCAGTGCAAGCGCTGCACGGTGGAGTGCCCCTTCGGCGCCATCAACGAGGACGAGAAGCGCTACCCCCTGTTCAACGAGTCCCGCTGCCGCCGCTGCGGCACCTGCATGGGCGCCTGCCCGGTGCGCGTCATCTCCTTCGAGAACTACTCCATCGACACGGTCAATCAGCAGATCAAGAACGTGGAGATCCCGGACGAGTTCGAGGAGAAGCCCCGCATCCTGGCCCTGGCCTGCGAGAACGACGCCTACCCGGCGCTCGACATGGCCGCGCAGGCCGGCGAGGAGCTCACGCCTTTTGCCCGCGTCATCCCTGTGCGCTGCCTCGGCTCGGTGAGCCTGTCCTGGATCACGGACGCCCTGAATTCGGGCTACGACGGCATCGTGCTCATGGGCTGCCGCCGCGACGAGGACTACCAGTGCCACTTCGTGCGCGGCTCCGCGATTGCGGCCGAGCGCATGAGTAAGGTGGGCGACACATTGGAGTCGCTGAACCTGGAGCCGGAGCGCGTGGCCGTCTACGAGGTGGCCATCACCGACATCAAGCGAGCGCCGCAGTTGATCAACGACATGGCCGAGACCGTGGAGAAGATCGGCATGAGCCCGTTCAAGTTCTAGTTCGTAGGGTGGGCACCGCCCACCGATCGGAATAACCAAGCGAATCGGTGGGCCATGCCCACCCTACAGAGGAATACCGAATTATGAGCGATACGAACCAAGCAATGGCCGAGAAATATCGCAACAACTTCCTGAAGGAGGTTGAGGCGAACGTCGAGGAAGGCGATTGGGTCAAGATGTGCATGCAGTGCGGGGTGTGCTCCGGCTCCTGCCCCCTTGGCAAGTTTTGGGAACACCCGCCGCAGGAAATCTTCATGATGATCCGGGCCGGAAAGCGCGATGAGGTCCTGGGCTCCGATTCCATGTGGATGTGCACCTCCTGCTACAACTGCATCGTGCGCTGCCCGCGCGAGCTGCCCATCACCCACATCATGCACGGCCTGGCACACTACGCGAAGCGTCTCGGACTGGTCCCCGGGAACCAGCCCACCTCCAAGTTCGCGCAGATGTTCTGGGACAACCTGATGAAGAAGGGCCGGGTCAATGAGCTCAAGCTCGGCATGTCCCTGTACTTCATGAACGGTTTCGGCGAGGGCGTCAAGACCGCCCTGAAGATGAAGGACGTCGGTCTGGGCATGACGAAGACCAAGCGCATGAATCCCATGGAGATCCTGGGCGGTCATGCGGTCAAGGACCTGAGCGGATTCCAGAAGGCCATCAAGAAGGCCCAGGAGCTCGAAGACAAGCGCATCGAGCAGCACGGCGCCTGAGCGGAGATCAACATCCATGGCAAAGCATGAATACTCCTTTTACCCCGGATGCTCCTCCCAGAAAGGCGCGTCCTCGTCCAATTACCTGACCTCGGTCCAGACCATGTGCGAGGAGCTGGACATCCAGCTCAACGAAATCCCGGACTGGAACTGCTGTGCGGCCTCGATCGGCTACGCCGGCGGCGGCGAGCTGCCGCGCCTGACCCTCTCGGCGCGTAACATCGCCCTGTCGGAGGAGCACAATCCCGGCCAGGACATCGTCGCCACCTGCGCCGCCTGCTGGCTCTCCACCCGCGAGGCCGCCGAGCGCCTCGAGGAAGACCAGAGCCTGTTCGCCGAGGCCAACGAGGCCCTGGCCGAGGCCGGTCTCAAGCTCAAGAACGACACCCCGATCAAGCACATGGCCGAGGTCCTGATCGAGGACATCGGTTACGACGCCATCGGCGAGAAGGTCAAGAAGCCGCTCGAAGGCATCAAGATCGCCGGCTACGTGGGCTGTCAGACCAACCGCCCCTTCGGGATCCACGGGGAGTCCTACGAGAATCCCAAGTACCTGGACAAGCTGGTGGACACCCTCGGCGGCGACTCCCTGCCCGGTTACGAGAAGAAGGTGCAATGCTGCGGCGGCGCCCTGGCGTTCTCGGAGCCCGAGAAGTCCCAGGAGATGGTCAAGGGGATTATCGAGGCGGCCTACGACCATGGCGCCGACATGATCGTCACCCCCTGCCCGGTCTGCCAGATGAACGTGGAGGTCTACCAGGACCAGATCAACGAGACCTACGGTACCAAGTTCAAGATGCCCGTGGTCTACTACTCCACGCTGATGGCGGTTGCCTACGGACGCTCGGCGAAGGATGCCGCGCTGGACGGGCAGGTTATCCCCGCGAAGCAGCTGGATGAGCTGGCGGCGAAGTAATCGCTACCGTCCCCCAGCAGCAAAAAGCCCGCGAAAGCGGGCTTTTTCTTATCTCGCTTGTACTCTGCAGCCCCAAACCAGCGAGCTTTCGCCGATGCCGTCGTCCCGGGTGGGACCCCGGGACCAAGTTGCCCATGGATGGCAACGTCGCGCGAGCCCACTCGCTGAATGAGGCGCACGCACTCACTAAGGGCTATATGCTGTACGGACGTACCGTACGTCAGAGTAGCGAGAAAAGCGTGGACACCGTCACAATCAACAAATTCCGGGACAACCTGCACGAGCACGTCGAAAAGGTCGTCTCCGAACACGAGCCGCTGAAGGTCTCCCGCCGTAACGGGGAGGACTTCGTCGTGATGAGCGCCGAAGACTGGGCGCGGGAGCAGGAAACACTCTACGTCCTGCAGAACCAGTCGCTCATGACCCAAATCGCCCGCTCCTCCGAAACCCATGCCGCCTCGCGCGGCCATCGCCCCGCTGAGGAGCAAGTCAGCGAGGTTGATTGTATCTGAGGGCTATTCCGGGAGCGGAAACGAAGAGCTGCGACCCTGCATCTCGGCTATGAACTCCTAAATCTCTTCAACACTTCCAGGATTGGCGCAGCGGTTTCCCCGTTAGGAATAAAAGGCTCGTCTATGCCTTGAAGCGCCCCACACGCAGGATCGTCCAACCCGATCTTCCACGCCGGTACTATTCGCAGGTACCGTTTTTCGATGCTCAAGATTCCCTCATCGATAGGCACCGGGTAACCGGGCCCCATCAGGCCCGGCGAGAGCCGATACCGGCCGCTTTTTCGGTAGAGTTCCAGGAATCGGCTCAAATTGGCGTCGTTGGCTGGTGTCATATCGTTCAGACGAAACACGATCAACATCTGCTGACCTCGACGAAAATGTTCAGGCTTCATGGATTGTTCATTTACGCCGATGGCCACGCGGTAATGTGCTGGGTTTCTGCGATCGATTCTCTGTATCAATGTGACGCCAATCCACTCTTTGCGGTGACATTTCCCACCTGTTTCATCCACCCCCGGAAGATCTTTGCCCCGGCGTCGGCATCCTTGAAGAGTAGTACAAGCTCCGGAATCGGCGGATTGCCGGGAAACATCGCGAACCCCGTGCCGCACCAACCCGCGCGATCCCACATTGCTTGATTGATGGGCGACAGCACTCGCAAGTCACTATGCTTCAACCTGCCCGAATCGAAGATGTCCTCAGGGGGTTGGCTATGCTTAATGCGCGGGTGCGGCGTATCCTCCTTCGGCTTCACATTGGGGTCGGGAGTCCAAGGGGTCGAGCGGGTAAGCTCGATGCGTTCGGTCATGGCATCGTTCATCCAGTCCGCCACGCGATACGTTTGTGAGCTGCCGAGCACGTTCGACAGCGCCAGCGGCGACTGCGCGCACAGCGCGGCGCGGTCTAGGGCGCGGTGGTCTCTGAAAAGCTGTTCAATCGACGCGCCCGAAAACGTCGCTTGCAGCTGCGCAAT
>JAYEJW010000417.1:0-9106 GCA_034716535.1 Pseudomonadota bacterium | reverse complement strand
CCAGCGTGAAGCTGTAGAAGACCACTATAAAAAGCGCAAGGACGAACATAGGCCAGAGTATCCAGTCCAACCACTGTAGCCAGGACGGGATCTTGGACTCCATCCAGACGATGAAGGACTCGAACTGTAGGACACCGTAGTAGATGGCGGCGGAGAACACCAGGATGTTGATCAGCAGCGGGATCAGCACGAAACGCTTGAGGCCGGGCTGCCTGATGAGCCCCACGCCCATGAACAGATAGCCGGCGCCGGAGACGGGAGTGACTGCCATGGTGGGATCGTAGGCTGTTGCCAGAGACTGAGCCGAGATTATATCGGCAATCGCACCTGTCGGGTTGGCCAGCCGGCCCCGCGCGCTATAGTTGGAGAATTGGACCATGTCCATAACCCTGAGGTCCGTGCCGTGATCCCGCTTCCCCAAGCCCTGCTCGTCCGCTTCGCGCCCGCACACCGGGCAGCCGCGGCGGTGGTCTCGGAGCTGCCCGCGTACCAGGTCGCCCTCTGGCCGGACGGCTGGGACCTGCAGCCCGACGGCGGGGTCATGGTGAGGGATACCCATGCCATGGCCGAAGCGCGGCGCTGGTACCGGCTTGCGGAGCGCAACCACTCGCGGGAGGACGCGCGTCGCGTCATGTCGCTGCACGGTGTCTTCGTCCCTCCTGCGATTGTAGACATGGCCGACCGCCGTTTCGTCTCCGAGCAGGTGGCCTCGGTAGCCGTGCAGTTGGTGGCGGGGGACTGGATCAAGCAGCGCCGCCGCCGAATGCTCGACTCGCCCGAGGACGCGTTGGCGGAGCGATCCATCTCCTGGTGCGGCTCGCGAAGCGCCTGTGATCTGGAGGAGACGGATATGTCGGGATTGTTGCGCCGGCTCGTCCGCCTCTGTGTCGACGAGCGCCTCATCCCGGACGCGGACTACCGTCCCTGTGTACGCCGCGACGACGGCTACGGCATCCGAAGCTACCATTGCACGCTCGAGGTCTTGCTCGACCGCTACGTCCGGGATCGCGTGGGCGATGTCCTGCGGACCGCCCTGATCCCCTGGAACCGCTCGGTCGTGCGTGGTGGCGAGCCTTCCGTCGTCATCGGCCTCGAGGTAGTTGGTGGGCGGCGTATTGTGAAGTGACCCGGAGGGAATGATGCGCAGACGGTTTCTGGTCGGATTGGCGATATTTTGGGTCCTCGCAGCGGCGAGCGCGGCTGGCGAGCGGTATCACGGGCGCGGAGACACCAGCCGCCAGGGGGGCGGCGAGAAGGAGGTCGAGCTTACCCCCGGATACGGGGTCGCACCTCGTAGGGGACGAGTGCCAGCCGAGGAGCTGGATCCGGCGGTCAAGCAGTTCTGGTCCGACCGTTGCGTCAACCAGCGCCGCTTCGGCCGCTCCCACACCGGCGATTGCGACCACCCCGCGTATTCCGGTGGCGGCTATTCCTACCGCGGATACCGGCCAGATCCTTACGCGCCGAGAGCCGATACGGTGATCATCAACAGGGGCGGCACCGTGGTAATGCCGCGTCGCGGGGGGGCAGAGCATCCCCGCCCTGGCGGGGGGCTGATCCCCTACTACAGACGCTGATTTCCGCAGGCACATCCTCCATCCAGTTGCTGCGGGCTTTCATCAATGCGCCCTAGATCCCGAACGACAAGCTGATGTGGTACGTGATCATCCACCTCACGTTCGTGGTCTCGGCAGCGCTGATGGGGGTGCTGGACAAACTGTCGTTTGCAGCGCACCGCGAGCACTGAGTCCCGAGGCCTGACTTGTCCGGTTGAAACCGGGCCCTAGTACAACTGCGCCTAAACAAACCTGACTTCCTTACTCAGCCCCTCGTTGGTTCACGCGAAGCCGCGAAGACGCGAAATCTTGGTGGTGATTGACGACTCCTTCTTCGCGCCTTCGCGTCTTCGCGTGACACCCCCACAATGCCTGAGCATACCATCCGCGTCGTGGCTGCTTGATGTTGGAAGCAATTGGGCGCATCGGAACTATCGGGACGCGGCGGGCAGAGTTTTGTCCAGCCAGCCGGTGACGGTCTCCACCAAAGCCTCCTCGTGCCCTTCGTAAAAGTGATCCGCTTGAGGCGTCTGTACCTGTGAGTAGGCTTCATTGCCGGCCTTCTCGGCGGATTTCACCCGTTCGGCTGCAGTGCTCGTTACGGGCACCAGGTCGTTCTGGCCGTAGATGTCCAGCACGGGGATGTTGATCTTCCGGAGAGTCTGGAGATTGTCCATGCGCGGGTCCTTGGCGCCGCCGAGCATCCCGATACCCACGTAGGCGGTGATCCCGTCCGGTCGACCGGACAAGTAGTAGCTGGACATAGCCGCGCCCAGGCTGTGGCCGACGATGGCGATCTTCTCAGCGCCCTGTTCCTCGAGGTAGGCGATCCCGGCGTCGATGCGCGGCGCCACGTCCTCGAACAAAGGGGCATACTCCAGGCTGTCGGCCTCGTTGGGCAGGACGGGCATCTGCAGGGACAAGGTGCTCCAGCCGCGGGCCGGAAGGCCGGTGCGCAGCGGGTAGACGACCTGTGTCCAGTCGGGGTGGACGCCGATGCCGTGGATCACCAGCGCAGCGCGCCCTGTGGGCGTTTCCGCCTCGGTGTAGATGCCGAGAAACCTCACATCGCCGGCCTGAAGCCAGACCGCCTCGCCGTCGATCAGGGAGTCCGCGATCTGGTCGGCCCAGCGCTGCTCCTTGGCGAGATCGGACGCGTGGGCGAGGGGCAGGAGCATCAGGAGCAGAAGAAGCAGGCGGACGACGGTTTTCATGGTGCGGTCTCCGGGCGGTGGGTTGTCGTTATCTATGATAGCGTCGGTCGCGAATGGCCGACGCGCTTTCACTGAACGCCGGAACACTTCATGGCCGCCATACGCGGTTTGTGCTGCAGGGCCATGAAATCGTCCCGCAGGCCGGCCAGCCGCGCGGCGAATCGGGCGCGCTGCTTCGGCGTGAAGCTTGCACCCATGCGCACGAAGAGCTCCACGACGCGGCGGCGGATCTCCACACGCGCTTCGCGCAGGCGGGGCGGCAGGTCGTTGTGCTCCACCAGCCAGTCCGTCAGGAAACGGTGGATCCTGGCCTCGTCGGCGCGTTGCTCGAGGAGTAGGACGAGCATGTCCTGCTTGGCGCTGCGGTAGGCGACCCAGCCTGCGGCCGTATCCGGCATGGCTGCGGTCACGTCCCGGATGATTGCGGCCTGCGGCACCGTCAAGGGTCCGATCCACCACTCGGCGGACTCGGTATAGCGCTCCGCACGCTTGCGGTCGCGCCGTTCCACGCTCGCGTCGTCCTCGTCCGGCTCGTCCTCGTTGTCTTCCTGGAACTTCCGGTCCAGGGCGCCTACCTGCTCTGGGGTGAGCCCTGCGAGCAGCGGTGAGGCGACGTCAACGACAATGCGAAAATGCCGGCGGTAGAGGTCCTCAAACTCATCCAGCAGGCAACGTACGCTCTCCTCGTCGAAGCCCTGTTGAGCGTCCCGGTGAAGGTTGTCGAAGAACGCCGCGAGATAGGGGAGCTCTTCCCGGCGGTGGCGGGCCAAGCCGTCGTCGAGCGTAGGTCGCCAAGAGGCTATCTGCGCGCTTTGCAGGCCCAGGTAGTCTTCAGCGTACTGCTCGATGAAAAAGTCCGCCGTATTGTAGAAGATCGAGACGCGGCTGCAGCCCGGCAGGAAGAGCAGCGTGAGGACCAATCCGAAGACGGCGATTCGGTTCGGGAAACGGAACGTCATGGGCTGATCCGGCCGAGATTCTCTGGTTGCGCGAGACGCAACGGGGTTCAGTACATCGTAAGGCAACGAGCTTGCAATTTGTTTCCATGTTTGCTGTACGCTATCTCGGAAGCGTTCACGAGACGATTTTGAACGAGATTTCCCCCGCCCCTCTTCCGATGGATTGGGGAGTAAGCGTCGGGTGTGCTTTTTCATGGCAAAGCCGAGGAGGAATCATGTGAGGCGGCATGCGTCTTTCCGCTGTGTGTTCAGAAACTGGTTGCTCTGGTTTCTGGCGGTGGGCGGTTTGGCATTCGCCGCAGCGACGCTTGGGCAGGCGTCTCCCATGCGGATCGGCTTGACGCCGGTGTTTCTAGACGACCAGCCTCGGATTCTCAAGGCCTGGCAGGACTATCTCGAGCAGCGACTCGGACGGCCGGTCAGCTTCGTTCAACGCGGCAGCTATCGGGAAATCACGGACCTGCTACTCAGAGGGAAGCTCGATGTGGCTTGGCTGTGCGGTCTGCCCTATGTGGAGCGGCAAGCCCGGATGTCGCTGGTGGCGGTGCCCCTCTACCAGGGAGCCCCGTTGTACCGATCGTTTCTAATCGTGCCAAAGGACGACCTGGAAACGGCTTCGTGGGAGGATTTGCCTGCCGGCGTGTTTGCCTTCTCCGACCCGGACTCCAATTCGGGTTATCTCTACCCGAGGTATGCGATGAAGAAGGCGGGGATCGACCCGGAGCGACATTTTCGTAAAACCTTTTTTGTGCATGGCCACCGCAACGTTGTGGAGGCGGTTGCCGTCGGGCTCGCCGACGCGGGTGCGGTGGATGCCTACGTCTGGGAGACTCTGGGAAGGGATCGCCCGGAGCTCACCGCCGACACTCGGGTCGTGCTGCGCTCCGAGACGTTCGGTTTCCCCCCCATCGTCGCCCGTGCCGACCTTCCGGAAAGCGAGATGCTGGGCCTGCGGCGCGTGCTCGTCAATATGGGGGAGGACCCGGAAGGCCTGCGCGTGTTGAATCTTTTTAATCTAGACGGATTCGTCGCGGCCAAGCCCGCACTCTACGATCGCATCGCCGACATGTCCCGATCCCTTGGGAGGGTGCCCTGATGCTACGTGGGCTGAGCTACCGTCTGCGACTGCCCTTGAGCCTGGTGGCTACGGCCCTGTTCACGGCGCTGGTACTCAGTTTGGTGATCGCCTGGCATACCTATCGGAACGTCCGGGTCGAATTGATCGACAACGGAATCAGACTCGGCTCCGCGTTGGCCAGCGCGCTTCAGCCCGCGCTCCTGCACGACGACGTGTGGCTGGCATACAGCACCCTGCGGGGTCCGCGGACCGCTTCCGCCGGCCCGGGGGCGACGCTGGTTCTGGTGGACGGCGAACGTCGGATC
Source organism: Pseudomonadota bacterium (assembly GCA_034716535.1). Lineage (GTDB taxonomy): Bacteria > Pseudomonadota > Gammaproteobacteria > Chromatiales > Chromatiaceae > JAYEJW01. The sequence goes on along the minus strand of JAYEJW010000417.1, from coordinate 3,994 downwards.
TTCGCTTCCAACGTGCCGCGGGTGCTGCCCGTGGCGGTTCTGTTGCGCGAGGCGGATCCGGAGCTCGCAGCGGCTCTGAGCGCGCTTAGGGCCTCCCCATCCGACGAAGTAGTCTTCGACCTGGAGGCCCTTCCGGACCAGCTGCTCTTCTCCACGCCCATCACGTCCGACGGCGTGTCGGTAGGGGAGCTTCTGCTGGTTTATCCGCGTCAGGTGCTTTGGCCTCGATTCACGACGATCATCTGGCAAGGAGGTTGGTCGGTGCTGTTGGTGCTGGCTGTCATCGTCCCGGTCGGCTGGTTCTGGGGTCGGCGCATGGTGCGACCGCTGGTGCGGCTCGCCGATTGCATGGTGCGAGTGCGCGACGAGAACCCGGAGCTTATCGAGTGCTCGGTTGCGGAGGGTGACGACGAGATCGGACGCCTCAATCGACGCTTTCGGGAGCTCCTGACTGCGTTGCGCGAGAAGGCGGGACTGGAGCGCCGGATGGTCTCCAGTGAGCGGCTCGCCGCCGTGGGCCGACTGGCGGCAGGCGTCGCCCACGAGATCAACAACCCGCTGGGAGGCATGCTGGTGGCCATCGACACGCAGCGCCGGCGAGGGGTCACCGACGGACACACCGAGCGGACTCTGTCCCTGTTGGAGCGCGGTCTCACCCAGATCCGTGACACGGTATCCGCCCTTCTGGTGGAGGCGCGACCAGAGCCACACTCGTTGACCGCACAGGACATCGAGGACACCCGGACCCTGGTCTCGACCCATGCGGACAAGCGCGATGTTCGCATCAAATGGGACAACCGCCTGAGCGAGCCGCTTGCCCTCCCGTCCACGCTGGTGCGTCAGGTGGCGATCAACCTGTTGCTCAACGCGGTCCAATCGGCGCCCAGAGGCGGGCGGGTGGCCGCCGTCTTCCGCCCAGAGCGGGACGAGCTGTCGATCAGGGTGAACAACGACGGCGAGGCGATGGACCGCGAGACGCTCGACCACCTGTTCGAGCCCTATTACACCAACCGCAACGAGGGCAGCGGGCTGGGCCTCTGGGTAACCTATCAGATCGTGCGGCAACTGGGGGGTGGGATCCAGACGGCCAGTCGCGACGGCGACACCTGGTTCGTGGTGACCTTGCCGCTGTCCAGCCAGGAGATACGGCGCGATGCCGCCTGACATCTGCCTCATCGAGGACGACCCGATCATGGGGGAGTCCCTCAGGGAACGCCTGGTTCTGGAAGGCTTCACCGTAGACTGGTGCGAGTCAGGGACCCATGCGCTCGAACTGCTCAAGCGGCGGGACTACGATGCGGTGGTCTCCGATATCCGTCTTCCGGATATCCCCGGCGACGAGTTGTTCAGGCGCATGGTCTCGGACCCGGAGACCCGCATGCCGCCCACGGTGTTCATCACCGGATACGGCACGGTCGAGAGCGCGGTGGAGCTGCTGAAGCTCGGCGCTGCCGACTATCTGACCAAACCACTCGATCCGCGTGCACTCGTGCAAAAGCTGCGCGAGCTGTGCCGCGAGCATCGACCGACTGCCAACGGCCAGGAGCCGTTGGGGCTGTCACCGGCCATGCAGCGGCTCGCCGCCAAACTTCCGGCCATTGCGCGCCACGTCGAGACGCCCGTGCTGATCGCCGGGGAGTCAGGTAGTGGCAAGGAGGTGGTCGCCCACCGGATTCACGATCTGACCGACGTGGACCAGCCGTTTGTTGCGGTCAACTGTGCAGCGGTGCCCGAGAATCTCATCGAGGCGGAGCTCTTCGGCCACGAGAAAGGGGCGTTCACGGGCGCGGGACGCAGCCACCGGGGCCTGTTCGAACAGGCCGACGGCGGCCTGCTGTTCCTGGACGAGATCGGCGACATGCCGTTACCCATGCAGGCCAAGCTCCTGCGGGCGATCCAAGAGCGCGTCATCACGCGGATCGGGGCTGACGAGCCGGTTTCCGTGCGATTCCGGTTGGTCTGCGCGACTCACCAGGACCTGGCGGATCTGGTCAGGGCAGGTCGTTTTCGGGAGGACCTCTATTACCGCATCAATGTGATCCAGCTCCTCGTCCCGCCGCTGCGAGAGCGTCCTGAGGACATCCTATGGCTGGCGGAGCGTTTTGTCGCCAAGCACGCCGAGGTCTATCCGGCCGAGCGCAAGCGGCTCGGCAACTCCGCGCGCAAGGCGCTGCTTGCTCACCGCTGGCCCGGAAACGTCCGCGAGCTCCAGCACGCGGTTGAACGGGCATGCATCATGGCGCCGGGTCCGATCATCGAGGCGCCCGACCTCTTTCCCGAAGGTCAGATCGGGCCTAGGCCGCGAGATCCCTCCCTCGGGGCGGTGCGGGAGGCGAACGAGCGTGAGTACATACTGCGGGCGCTCGAGTCGCACGGTTGGCGTATGGCCGAGACGGCCAGCACGCTGGGCATTAGCCGCAAGACCCTGTGGCAGAAAATGAAGCGGATGGACATCCAGCGGCCTTGAGCGTTGTTAGCACTCTGTTTATTTCACCGAATCTTCCCGGATCAAAGTCCAGGGGGCTTCTTCCTTTGGGCCACCATTTTCGGTCGGTGCCGTGAAGTCCGTTCGGCGCGTCCGGGCGCAGGATTTTGCTTTCGGTCAGAACGCCACCAGATCGGGGCGTGCGGGAACTAGGTCGCTGAGCGGCGGCTCTCGGCCATAAGCCGACCCTAGCGGTTTCTGGCCCCTCCCTTTGGCGAGTCTGGTCCGTCCGTCAAGTTCGCGACGCCTGCAAATGCAAGTGCGGACCGCATAATCCCTGCGGCCGAGTTTGTATCCTTTTGTTTTCGCGCTACTTTTTGACTAACGGAGAAGGTTTGCTTTAGGGTGTTATGCGGACGATAATCCGGGCTAAAGATTAGTGCGGCACACTCGCCGCATATCGGATCTTTGTTCCACGTGAGCAAGTGTCCATAGCATGCTGATTCTTTGAGAATTCTCGGATGCCTGGTGGGACGTGCTGCCCCGATATGCGGCGGATGGTCCGCCTACTTCTAGTTATACGTCCCAAGAGGGAGAGATATGCCAACCGCAACATTAAAAATATTCTTGGCGTTTGGTGACCCAAAGCGATTAAGGACCGCAGAGCTGTCCAATTGGACTGGGAAAGCCGTTTCAGGACCGAGAAGCGAGTTTGATAAGGTTCTTGAAAGAGAAGAATCTTTAAGTCCTGGCGTATATTTTCTTACCGGCATTGACCCCAAAAGCAACAAGCAAGCCATATATATCGGTGAGGCAGAATGCGTTAAAGATAGGATCAAGAACCACCTTGATAAAGATTTTTGGAATCATATTACTTTTTTTATCAGCAAGGACGAAAACCTTACAAAAGCACATACAAGATATATAGAAGGTCGTCTAATTGAGGTTGCAAAAACGGCTGTTCGATCTGTTGTAATGAATAACCAAGGTAGCGGCTCAAAGCTCCCGGAATCAGACAGAGAAGACATGGAAGTATTTCTGCAAAAAATGCAGCAAGTACTTCCGGTGCTTGGCGTAGAAGCATTCGTTTCGGCTGTTTCTCAGGAACAGCGTGAAACTAAACGTGAGCTTCTGACTTGCAAGATAAAGAATATTATTGCTTCTGGGTATCTGACGCCGAATGGACTCTTAGTGTTAGCAGGGTCGAAAGCTGTTCTAAAAGAGCGAAGTTCAGCAAAAAACTACCCAGGAGTGTTAACACAAAGACGAAAATTAATCGAAGAAAACGATTTGGTGGAAAAGGACGGTGCGCTAGTGTTTGAAAGAGATATTGAGTTCGCTAGTCCCAGTGCTGCTGCCGCTGTAATACACGGTGGTAGCGCTAATGGGTTGATCTCATGGAAAGATTCAGATGGTAAGACACTGAAAGAACTAGAAAACGTATAATCGGGATAGGGAGCCGCTCTAGCGGCCCCCTCCCACAGCACCGTACGTACGGGTCCGTATACGGCGCCTAGCCTGCTATTCGCAGCGATACTTCATCGGGCAAATCGAATCCATATCAAGTGT
>JAYEJW010000416.1:0-1791 GCA_034716535.1 Pseudomonadota bacterium | reverse complement strand
GATCTCTTGCATTGCCTTCATCGAGCGCGTTTGTTTCAGCGTCAACGGGAAGAGCAACAAGCTCACCAGCAGAGTGAGGAAGATGATGGCGACGCCATAGTTGTTGGGCCAAATGTCGTACAGAAACGCCAGAATTCGGCCCATTGGGGGAGCGAGGATGGTGAATGGATTCACGTCGGATTACCTTGGGGAGAGGAGGTGTCTTCGGGGCTTCGGCCCGGCGGTACCGGATCGTAGCCGCCATCGTGCCAAGGGTGACATCGACCGATGCGTCGTGTAGCCAACCAACTACCTTTTCGGAGCCCGTGGATACGTAGCGCATCCTGGGTGTACTCCGAGCAAGTGGGCAGGTACCGACAGTTGTCGCCGAGCAAGGGTGAGATGAAGCGACGGTAAAGGCCGACCGCTTTGACCGCCCAAAAAGCAGGTTGGTACGGCTTCAACTTCATGTCTCCTCGTTGACAAGACCCTGGTCGACACAGTTACCGAGCCAGCTGACCAATTGTTCAAAGTTGGCATCGACAACGCCACTCTCGGCCACTAGAACGTACACGGTATCGGGTTTCAGAGAGATACGTGAAGCAGCCTCGCGCATCCGTCTCTTTGCCTTGTTCCTCATGACCGCTGAACCAACCCTCTTCCCCGCGACAAAGCCCACCACAGGGGGGCCAGCATCACCATCAGCGACAATCAACGTCACTGCTCCCGAACGATGGCGCGACCCACGCTTATAGACACGCGAGAACTCGCCATGTCCACGCAATGACCGATAGGTCCGACCACGCTCGAGTTCCCGGGACTTAGGCCGAGACGCGATGACGATTCTTGGTACGCCGGCGCTTGACCACGGCTCTGCCTGCCCTGGTCCTCATGCGGGCACGGAAGCCGTGCTTGCGCTTACGGCGGCGGACATTCGGTTGATAGGTGCGTTTCATAGCGAAGTAATCCAGATCGAAGAGGTTCGGGGTCGGAGATAGATTATGAGCGCCCCGAGGGGATTGTCAAAGAGGATTTTCGTCTCGCTGGGCCACCGAACTCATGAAAAGGTATCAACCGCGAAAAGTTCGCTTTCCCCGCGAAAGAAAGAATTAGGCCCAAACCGGCCGTTCTGACCTTTCAACAGCACAAATGGGTTACCGCACGACACCCTGATATCTGGTGTGGCACAGGGCTTTAGCCGATGCAGCGTGCTCCCACCGGGGTACGCCTTAACGACAGATTTGCCAGTCTTGAATCGCAGCGAGGTGGGTCCATATACTCGCTCGGCGGGTTGGATAACCGGCTCGCTACTTTCCCAGGGACTTTTTAGGACGACTCGCGCATGCGCATATTTTTCCACAGCGTGTGGATAGGTATGTGGATGATGCGGTAGGGCTAGAGGACGGCAGCGTCAGCATATGACATATGGACAACCACAACCGCTGCCAACGCAGTGGGACACTTTTAAGCGAGTGGTGCAGGACGAACTCTCGGTAGGCGCATGGCAGACGTGGATTGCCCCATTGCGTCCTCAACACAGCGAATCCGCGCTCGTCCTGGAGGCACCGAGCGAATTCCATCGCTCCTGGGTGCGCGACAGATACCTGCCGGCGCTGCGCCGCGCTAGTACTGCGACATACGGCCCGACCGTCGAGGTTCGCCTTGAGGTAGTTGAGGTGCCGGTTCCCCAACCGGCCGGCTCCGCTACTTCCCAGGAACCGGCACCTCCAGTCCTACCACCACAACAACAGCCTTCACCGGTGGGCGGAGAGTCTCGCTTGATCTCGAAGTACACCTTCGATAACTTCGTCG
>JAYEJW010000415.1:0-1792 GCA_034716535.1 Pseudomonadota bacterium | reverse complement strand
TTGAATACATCGGTGCCCGATGGTGGGCTGGTGACGGCTATTGCGTTGTCGTAAGACCGCGTCATGCGCCGGTCCCCGGTCGGTGGGTCCTCGTCCTCCGATAGGTCTAGGAAGGTGCCATAGTTGTGATAGGGCGGATAACCCAAGCCGCCATGGCACTCGATGCAGCTCTTGTTGAAGATGCGCTGAATGTCTGTGTACTTCGGCACCGCCCCTGGTCTAGTCGAGTCCGGTAAAGTGGTGAAGAGGCTATCGACCATGGGTATCATGGCGTCGCATGCATCTGCCATGGAGGTCGAGAGATCGATCCCTAAGCTACCCTTGAGCTCTGTTGCGATCGTGCTGTTATAACCGCCAAACAAGTCCGCAAATGTGTACGTGCGCGAGCGTCCGCGCACGCCCATTGACCATTTGTCGACCGAGACTCCAAGGGGTTCGAGAAAATAGCGATACAGCGCCAGAAAATCGGTGTTAGACTGCAACTCACGATCGACGTAGATCCCTCCCATCACCGTGCTGTCGGGTGTGAAACCGGTAGTTGGACGACGAAATACTTCTTGTCGCAAACGCGCATTGGATGTGTCGGTACCCCCGCTGCCGCCGGAGATCCCGGAGGTGCTGGCGCCAAACTCCTGGATCAAGCCGTCGACGTCTGGTGGGGGTAGGGGCGCCGTATATGGATCGGCGGTGCGGTCCAGGGCGATCTTCTGAATATCCGCCTTGCGCCGCGTCAGACTCCAGGCACGTTGTCGGGTATCGTCGTAGAGCTGATTGAAACTGGTGATACCGTTGCGCGAGTTGAAAAACGCCAATGGTGCCGTGGATGCAAAGGCGGGGGTGCTGGTGATGTCTTGGGTCGCGGTGATGGTTGGCCCCCCCGTAACGGTAATGCAACGTTGCGCAATCGCTAACGCCAACGGGCGGATGTCGCGCGCGAGGCTCCCGGTGATGTGGCTATGGTTGAGGAGCTCGTCGGCAATCCTGTCCCGGTTCGGGCCTGCGCTCAGGCGGTCGAAGAGTTCGACCCCGCGGCCTTCGTCGCTGCTCAGCTGCAGGGGGTGGTGCAAGGTTAAAAAGCTACCGCCCTGCTGCACGGACGTTGCCGTCCCGGTGCCTGCTGCAGCATCAAAGCTGTAATTGGTCGAAATTGAGGACGGGCCCGAGGGTAGTGGTTCCGTCGTCACTGGCGTGGCGGGATCGAAGCCAAAGCTAATGTGGCCATCGTTGGCGCCGCCGCTCGCATCCCGTTGTATGGTGTGATCGGCCGGGACCCCGGCAGATTGCAGATTGAGTTGCTCAATCATGGACCGTACCGGCTCATTGTCGATCCAGGTCCACAAATTCAAGGTGTTGCGTAGTGTTGCCGCTTCGACAGAACCCTGATACACGCGGTCGCGATTGAATGACAATATGCCGCCCTAGCTATCGTATGTGTCCCAGTTGGGTTTGCTCTTATTACCGACGGAGCCCGCTGGTATGCCATCGGTGCCGGGGGTGCTGCCACGGTTCAAGACGTTGCGCGTAGAGTGGCACGCGTAGCATTTGGGATCGTCGGCGGTAACCTGGCGAGACCTGGCTTCGAACCGGAGTACCGCTGGTGGCCCCGGATCAATAACGTCGCCCATTGCGGGGATCGGCGCGAGCACAATCTCGTGAAAGCGGAAGTTCTTTTGCGTGGCATCCCACTGCATGTATTCGACCGCGTTGGGGTGCGCGCCAGGATAGGAACTGCTCGTGGTCATGCCGACGGTGAACACACGTTGCGCATCGGCGCTCACGAACAGTATGCGTG
>JAYEJW010000414.1:0-1792 GCA_034716535.1 Pseudomonadota bacterium | reverse complement strand
TTGACCCCCTTTGAGCCACCACGGGGTTTCGATGCCCTCGCCGAGGTCTGCATCGACGAGCCGTTGTCTGACTTCCAGGAGCTGCTCGATCAGCTCCGGTTCGGTGTGCTCGTAGGCTGCCTGGTCGGGTACGCGGCGCACAACGACGCCGAGCAGTTCGGTGATGGCATTGCCGATGGAATTCTGGCTGATGGTGACGACGAGGTTGCCGGCGTCGTTTCGGTAGATCAGTTGTTTGAACGCCGGTTTCCAGCGGATGGAGTTGGCGTATCGGGCATCGGCGATACAGCGGTCGCGCACCTTTTTCGCCGTCATCAGGAAGCAGTTGTTGAACAGCAGCACGTTTTCCACCGCCTCCGGGAAGTAGATACCGTCCGGCATCGGCGCGTTGCGGGTGGAGACCTGGGCGAAGAAGGTGCGGTAGAAGTCGATGAAGCCCTGGAGAACCGCGTCGTATTCGCGCCAGAAGCGGATGTCCCGCAACGAGTCGACACCCCCCTGGATCTCCCAGCTCGGCAGGCCCTGGGGGTAGCCGGTCAGTTCGAGCCGTGAGGCGGTGGACGAGGCCGGCGCCAGGATCTCGAGGTCCAGCGCGCGGTCGAAGAATCCCCGGTAGACGTCGCGCATATAGGCCTGGAACAGGCTGTGTTGACCGCCGTCGGTCAGGTTGGGGTTCGCCGGATCGGCGGGCGCGGCGTTTCTCAGGCCCTCCATCGGAAACACCATGAAATGGTTGTGCAGCATACGGATGCTCGGCACACCGGGTGAGGTGAGCGGCCAGGTCGCGTCCAGGCTGGCCTCACCCGCCAGCACCAGCGCGGCCTCCGGGTCCGGGTACCGTTCGATCATGGTCTCGATCATGATCTGGTTCATGCGGTTCCACACGTGCTTGACGCCGGTCGGCACCTGGGTGCGACGGACCGGCCTGCCAAGGGGGTCCAGGATCGTCTTCGAGGTGTTGTAGATGATCGAGGCGTCGAAGGTGTTGCTGTGGCCCAGCGCCTTGCGGTAGAGGAGCAGGTTCTCCGGATTGACCAGCAGGCCGTTGTTGTGGACGAGATCCTTCAGGTTCTCGGTACTGTTGAAGAACTCGTTTGGCGCCATGCCCTCGGGGACGTCCAGGGGGATGGGCCGAAAGGGCGTGACGATTTCGCGGGGTCCGGTTTCCATGGTCTGACCTGGGTTGCTGGGCGGGAGATTCTAACGCGATTCCGGATCAAAGCAGGTTGGGTTAGCGCAGCGTAACCCGATAGCCTCGGCGATCGCTTGCGTCGGGTTACGCTTCGCTAACCCGACCTACAGTGTAATTTCACATGGTTTTCGCGCTCTTTTCTGATTTGGATCAATAAGTGGCGGCAAGACGCGCGGATACCATGAAATTGGATTGTTGCACCTCCGGTGCGCGCTCGTAGCGCACCGGCCGGGATTTCCGATCATCGAATACGGAGGTCGTACATGGATATCAAACTGGTAGACGTTACCCTGCACATCGACGAGAACCTCGATGCCGAGCAGCGCGGGACCATCGAGGAGAGCCTGAGGGCGCTGGACGGCGTGGTCAGCGTTCATAATCCCGACAAGACACCCCACCTGACGGTCGTCGAGTACAACCCCGACGAAAGTTCGTCGGGCACGATCCTCAACCGCATCAAGGACCAGGGCGCCCACGCGGAACTCGTGGGGCTGTAGCCGGGCCTTCGGGGAGTCATTCATGTAGGTCGGGTTAGCGCAGCGTAACCCGACGCTCGGAGGCATGACCTTGTCGGGTTACGCTATCGCTAACCCGACCTAC
>JAYEJW010000413.1:0-1794 GCA_034716535.1 Pseudomonadota bacterium | reverse complement strand
ATCAGGCCGCCGGCGGGCACCAGCATCTCCGGATAGTCCTCGGCCCGGCGGGCCAGGACGTCCGGGTCCGCCGCGTCACCCTCATACTCGTAGGGCTTGCCGAGCGCCGAGTTGACGAACACGATCTTCTCGGTGTCGTCGCCTTCACGGAATTTCTTCTCCGCCTCCAGATACCGTTCCACCAGGCGTGTGAAGCTTGAGTTCGGGAACGGCGAATAGAGCTCGGAGATCTGGAAGCCCGCGATGCCGCGGAACTCCGCCGTCGCCCGCCATTCGCCCAGGCGCACATTGGCGTTCTTGGTGGCATCGTCCCAGATCGCGCCGCAGTGCGGGCAGGCATAGCGGGCCGTCTCCGGACGGTGCGCGCCGTAGATCTCATGCCGCGCGGCCGGGTCCTGGTCCCAGCTCACCTGGTCCCAGTCCATCACATGAGACTCGCCGCACTCGTGGCAGGGCACGAAGAAGCGGCGCTGGTCGCTGTTGGCGTGGTTCGCGTCGATGATCGAGAGGCCCGCAACGCTCGGCGTGCCGCCGAATACCACCATGCGGTTGCGGAAGGTCTTGGTGCGCTCCTCGAGCAGCTTGATCGAGTCGCCCTGACCCTTGATGTTGGTGTTGGCGTCGTCCGGTTCCTCGACGATCACCACCGGCGCCGGCGAGCTCTTCACGTTCGCCGGGCTGTTCGAACCGACCATCTTCAGGAACCCGCCCGGGAATTTCTTGAACGAAACCGTATTGCCGTCCTTGCGGGAAGTGCGCACGTCTACCTTGTCGGACAGCGTCGGCGTGGCGTTCACCATCGGGCGAAACTTCTCCAGGCTGTACTCCTTGGCGCTGTCGCGCTTGGGGAACATCATGATCATCGGGCAGGGTTCCACATCGATCCGCGCGCCGATGAAGTTGTTCACCACTCCGTCAGTCCAGGCGACCTGGGCGGCCTTCATGCAGACGACCTTCCAGGTGTCCGGATCGTCCAGCGCATCCAGGATCCCCTCCACCCAGGGCGTGAGGTCTATGTTGTACTTGCCCGGCAGCGCCGAGGCCTCCGCCGACAGATGTCGGTAACGACGCGCCCACTCGGCCGTGCCGATCCGCTCCGGCGGATGCCAGGCCCTCAGAACCTCGTCGAGAGTCTCAACCGCCGCCAAGGGCAACATCGCCATCCTCTTCGTCCTACTCCCCGTCGGGCCCCGTCAATCCGGCCAGCACCGCGTCGCTGTCCGCCAGCCGCCTCATCACCTGATCGAGCTCGTTACACATCTTCTCGACGAACCGCGCCTGCTCCTCGAGCGGGATCCCCATGGCCTGCGCCATGCGTTCGGGCATCTGCAGGATCACGGTCCTCGCGCCGACCACCGACGCCATCCACGACTGGCGCACGGCCTCCAGCGGGACCGACAGTCCCTCGATCTGGTCCGCCTTGAGCTTGGCGACGCGGGCCTCCTGACGCGCCTTCTCCATGCGCGGGTCCTTGAAGGCCTCGCCCGTGTCCAGCCCGTTCCATCTCGAGACCCGCTCCTGGTGTTCATCCAGCCACGTCAACACCTCGTCGAGATCGAACAGGTGCGGAACGCCGGCCTTGCCGATCCGGCGTATCGGACAGGGCGGAGACCACAGCAGCCACTTGTAGACCGTCGCCGCGCTCCAGCTCCCCCGGCCTTCCTCGGTCAGACGCTGAACCAGCTCCGTCGCCTTCAGTAGCTCGCCCATACAATCACCCCTGACTACTCAACCCGCCACATCGCCTAGCCACACCCAAGCCCACATATCTGCGCAGATTCCGGGCCTCTGAAG
>JAYEJW010000412.1:0-9144 GCA_034716535.1 Pseudomonadota bacterium | reverse complement strand
GCCTCCTCCCCAGGAATTCGAATGGATGCGCGCGCCCTGGTCATAAGCCGGCTGAAACAGATCGCCGAGATCGTCTGGGATGCCGAACAATCCGTTGGGTGGCGGCTTCCTACCGATCTTAAACAACCAGAAGAAAACGCCCTGCTGATTCCAGTCCATGGTCTGCTCTATGGCTTGAAAAACCAGCTCTGCTTCTGGCGCAGTGCCCTCGATGGGGTCGAGGCCAAGCGTCTGCGAGCGGACGCCGTTACCCAGGACGCTGCCACACACATGCGTCCCGTGCCCCGAGTGAAGATCGGCCGGCCCGTCGTCGCCTGCCGGGTTATTCAACATGGACGACCAAAACGGCACGATGGCAAAGCTTTGGATATCCCGGACCCTGCCCAAGAAATCGGCGTGGATGGTCGTCGCGTCGCCCGTATCCAAACCGGAGTCGGCTACCGCCACGACCTCGCCACTGCCGGTCAAGCCAAGACTGTTTGGATTGGCGTCGATCACGCCGCTGGCAATAACCTGTCTGGCGACGTCGTTGAACAGCTTCTTGACATGCTTTTCCGCCAGACTGCGCAGCCCGGCAAGCGCGGCGACAGTCTGCACCGCCACCGCCACGTCGGCGATTCCGGTGAAATCGATAATCAGAGCGCTGTCGCCGGTTTCCGTGAGCGCGCGAATGCCTTGGCGTTGCAGGTGGCGCTTGGCCCGTTTACGGTCCTCGGCGGTGAAAAAACTGGCGGTCAGGATCCCCGGCAGCGGTTGCTTGCGTCCGCGCCGGGTGTCGCCGCCCGCCCCGGCTAGCTTCGCCGCAGCAGCGGCGATTGCGGCATCATCGGCTTGGGTGCCCACATCCGCAAAGGCGTCCGGGCTGATCTGAATGCTCGGCACATAGGTGCTCACCCGGGCGATGCTGGCAAGCTTGCGCAACTTGGCCAGGCTAGTTTTATTGGGACAGCTAAGCACCAACGTGGAGCTGCCGATGGCACCGTGGGATTCGCAGCCGGTCGCGGCGATTGCTTTCAGCCAGTCCGGGCGCACCGGTGCGCGAAATCGTACGGCTACGGTGTACGGCCCACGCGTCCTCTCCGGCGCGGCGAGGCCCATGACGACGGGCATCTCCGGCGGTGGCTTGAGCTCCGGCAAGGCCTCGACGGGATAGTGTTTTTTTATTTCCGCAATCGCTTCCGCGTCAGCCGTAACGATCGAAAATGCCGGGTATGATTCTTCCACGGTCACCGCCGCGGGCAGATTCTCAACTTCGCTTTTCGAACAAAAAATGCGGTATCTGGCCATGATAATTTCCTTGTATACAATAATCCCTATTTCATTTTAGCCTGCGATGTGGTGAGCGAAACTCGCCCAGTGGACGCAGGGTGAAATCACAGATTCTTGGGAGAACTTTTTGGCAATCTGCCTCACAGCAACCTACCGCAACTCCCGGGTCCCCTTGAGGTAGGCAAGCAGAACCTCCCACTCCCCCCCCCCGCATAGTTCGCAAGCTGGTACTGCTGGGAGGCCACCAGCGTGCGCAGACGTTCCGTGCCGGCGCGCTCCTCGTGGAGCTGCTGGCCGATGGACCAGAGGGCGTCCACCTCCTCGTAACCATCCTTCACCCGCTTCTGCAACCACGCCGACTTGTCCTCGTAGAACTTCAGGCGCGTCTCGGTGGATTGCAGATCCGCCTCGTTCTGGCGGAGCTCGGCGATCTCCACCAGGGCCTTGCCGCGGATCTCGTCCATGGCGCGGGTCTCCTCCACCGCCTTCATGGCGAATTCGCGCTTCTCCTTGGTCGAGGCGAGGGGAATGCTGAGCTGCACGCCGGCCTGGACGATGAAGGGCTGGTCGCGGAAGTCGGTGCCGCCGGCGCCGGCGCGGCCGTACACGGAGGTGTACTCCATCACGCGGTCCATGACGCTCTCGCGCGGGGTGTACTCGGTGGTCACGACCCGGTAGGCCCGCAGCAACGGGTTGTGGGCCATGATGAACTCCAAGACCTGCTGCTCCTCCCAACCCCAGGCGAGGGCGGGGAAGAAAAGGAGCAGGGCGGCCAGGGACGAGCGGGGCATGGACGCCTCCTGTGCGTCGGAGCGGTTCCCTTTTCTTATCGATGGCTTCTCAAATCAATAGTATCCGGTCACAAGCCCCTAGCAAGCTTGCGGACATAGCGCGGCGGGAAATCTTCGGAATTCTGTGATGTGCTTAGAAAATGGACGCGGAGAAGACCGGAAAGTCGGGTAGCTGGGGGGGGAGAAACCGTCAGAAAGGCGCCCGATCTCCTACAGGTATTCGGGCACCTCCGGCGCCTTCCATTGGAGTCTGTGCCGTCCATATGAGGAGGAACGGGGCGTGTATTACCCTCCCGGAAACGGCGGTTTGTGGGAGATGCTGGAGGGCAGCGTCCGGCCAACCGGGCAGATTGTTCAGCTTGCCTTCCATCCGCACAGGTGATCGAAGCGGCTTATCGATATCACGGTGTTACCCGATGGGCAATGATCCCTAAGTCAGCTTATGATGTTCTTTCTACCGCCTCGATTGCCGCTTACGTTGTGGCACACGCCGTGACTGACTGGTTCTCAGGAAAAGAGACGACGCCTTATGCGCCAGGCATTCCTTAGTTACAGCCGAGCGGATGCTCCTTTTGCCGAGGAACTCTATCGGCGTTTGATACGTGACGGGGTGGACTGTTTCTACGACCAGGAATCCATTGCCTGGGGCACAAACTGGGTGCGCGCGCTTGAGCGGGGACTGGACGAGTGCGACTCGATTGTGCTCGTGTTGACAGGCGACTTTGTCCGTTCCAAATGGACGGAGCTCGAGCGTACGAGCCTATTGGCGGAAGAACCGGCGGCGGTAAAGCGCAAGATGCGTCCGCTCTTGCGCGCGTCCTGCGAGGTGCCGCGGTTTCTCAAACCCATTCAGAGCATCGATGTCACAACCGACGAGAAGTTCGAGGAAGCCTATCCCCGGATTTGTCGTGAGTTGGGCGGCGTCCTTCGATCCGACGAGCGGCCCGCGGCCCGTGCGACCCTGCCGCCGGTCGTACAACTGCCGCGACGTGCGCGGATGCCGTATCGCTCGCTCGGTCGCGCCTTTGCAGGACGCGTTGGCGATCTTTGGCGACTGCATGACCTGCTCGTCCAGTCATCGACTGCCGTCGTTGCGGGAATCGGCGTCGTCGCCGGAACCGGTGGACTGGGAAAAACCCAATTGGCCACAGAGTACGTTCATCGATTTGCAGGCTATTACCCGGGGGGCGTGTTCTGGACCGATGCGGACCAGGGATTGCCCGTGATCATCGGACAGATCACGGACGCTGCCGGGGCAGAGATCGACGGCGCCTTATCTGTGGAACGGCAACGTGAGCAACTGTGGCACAGTCTTGGGCAAACCCCGTCGCTCGTTCTGGTCGTCCTGGATAATTTCCCCGAGGTCGATGCTTTGGAGCCCTGGCTGCCCGTGGGTGCCAACATTCGCACTATTGTTACGACGCGCCGCCGCGGCTTGAGCGGTCATCCCAACGTCTCGCTTGAGCTGCTGAGCGCGTTGGAGGGAGTTGCCCTGCTGAACGGCGGCGAACGCCAATTCGGAGCGGACGCGGCGAGGTTGGTCGAAACCTTGGGCGGTCTGCCGCTTGCACTTGAGCTCGCCAGAAATTTTCTGAATCTAAGGCCGACACTGACCGTCGATGCCCTGCTCGAGGAGATGGCAAGGCTGGGGGAGATCGCCACGCTCAAGATTTTCGAGGACCAGTACGCCGACGAGTTACCGACAGGCCATGAGAAAGCGGTCAGTGCGACATTTCAGCTGAGCTGGGATCTGGTCTCCTCCGAGGCGCAGTGGATCCTCATGCTGATGGCTGTGTGGGCGCCCGCACCGGTGCCCCGCCGTTTGCTGCGCAGGGCGCTGGGCGATGAATCGGACAGTCGATTGACCGACCCCCTCGATGCATCGGTCGCGGAGCTTGCTCGGCTTTCTCTGATCGAGCTTGACGAGGATTTCGATCCTCAGACGCACAGGCTGGTCGGCGCGTTCGTGGCGCTGAAGGTGCCAGCTGGAGATGAGCTGCGGCAAACCTATGTGGATGCAGTCCGCGCGGAAACGTCCAGGGTCGACGATGATGGGGATACGCAAAGCTACGCAGACCTTGAGACGGTACTCCCGCACGCCGAGTGGCTGACCAAGGCCCCTCTCATTCGAAAAGAAGATGCATCCGCCATTGCCGACAGCGTGTGTTCGCAACATCGCAAGCGGGGGCGATATCGATTGGCTGAGGGCTTCGCACGGAAAGCCCTCGCGCTTGCTCAGGCAGCCTTCGAGCCGGGTCACCCCAGCATCGCCACCAGTCAATCCAACCTCGCGACGGTGCTGAAAGACCTCGGGGAGTTGGAGGAGGCGCGCGATCTGCTGCGCCAGGCGCTGGCCGCGGACGAGCGCAGCTTCGAGCCGGGTCACCCCAGCATCGCCACCAGGCAATCCAACCTCGCCTTGGTGCTGAAAGACCTCGGGGAGTTGGAGGAGGCGCGCGAGTTACTGCGAACATCCCATGCATCGTTTCAGCGCACGTTCGGTCAGGACCACCCTAATACGAAAACGGTAAGGGCAAATCTGGCAGCGGTGGATGCAGAAATAGCGCGACAGGGATAAGCCTGAACATCGGGACGGACCAGGTTTCTAGTCCGTTTCCAACTGGCCGCTCATAACCGATTGGGGATGTCCGATGCATCCCGATAACCTTCGTTTTTGGGAGATTCCAAAAAGGGCCCCGCAAGGGGCCTTTTTTGTGCCGTCACGACCCCCAAAACCGTCTCTTGAAATATAGTCTCTCGAAAACTATGCTGTTCTTGAGTATCGGGAGACTTGCGCGATGGCGACCGAAATCTTCAAAGACATCTCCTTTGCGCTGCCGGCCAAGAACAAGCTGGCAGCCGCCCGCGAGATCGGCCGGCGGTGCGGCGCGGCCTGGTTCGAGGAAGATGCAGACACCTTGCCCCCCGGCTTTCCGGACGAGCTCGGCGACTGGTCGCCTCAGTGCCGCCGTGCCTGGCGCGGCGGCCTGGTGGAGGGATGGCACGCGGCCCGTAATGAGGCGAAAGAATCGGCGGAGGCCCCACCGGAAGGCGGCGTTCTGGTCGGGTACGCGCGCGTCTCGACCCAGGACCAGCGACCGGAGCTCCAGCTCGACGCCCTCGAGCAGGCGGGCTGCGCGAAGGTCTTCACCGAGAAGGCATCCGGGGCGCAGCGCGAGCGCCCGCAGCTCGCCGCGGCGCTCGACTACATGCGCGCGGGTGACACCCTCATCGTTTGGAAGCTCGACCGCCTGGCCCGGTCCCTGAAGCAGCTCCTCGAGACGGTGGAGGCGCTCGAGCGGCGCAAGATCGGATTCCGCTCGCTGACCGAGGCCATCGACACCACCACCGCCGGCGGAAAGCTCATCTTCCACATCTTCGCCTCCCTGGCGGAGTTCGAGCGCTCCATCATCCGCGAGCGGACCAAAGCCGGGCTCAATGCGGCGCGCGAGCGCGGACGCACGGGCGGGCGGCCGCCGGCGCTGAGCGCGCGGGATATCCAGGAGGCGAGGGCCTTGCTCAAGGATCCCGAGATCACCGTGGAGCAGGTTGCCAAGCGCCTGGGCGTCGGCGCCTCGACGCTCTATCGGCACCTACCCGGCGGACGCAGTGCTGCCTTGGAGGGACAGTAACCATGAGCTTGACCTTACTGCAAAAACGCCGCCCCGCCGCCAAGCAGATGCGGTTTTACACGATCAACGGCACCCGGACGCTGTTCGGGCCGTGGGCGCTGATTCGCAAATGGGGTCGCATCGGCCAGTCCGGGACGGTCCGGGAGACCTGGCTCGAGGATCGAAACGAGACGGAGCAGGCCAGGGGTCTGCTCATCCGACAGAAGGAGAAAAAGGCGTATGTGCCAGCGGGATGAACGCTGTTGACATCAGCGGGCCTCCCGGCCGTGCCAGATCCGAAGGATGGTTACGCTCTCGTCGCCCAGGGTGTAGCGGACGATATAGTCGCCGGCGACCAGCTCGCGTACCTCGGGCAGCTCCTCCAGGGGCCTGCCGAGTTCGGGATGGTCGCGCAAATGGCGGATAGTCCGACCAAGACGGCGACTGACACGGGTGGCCGCCTGCGGGTCTTTCTCGGCGATAAACGCACGCAAGCGAGTGAGGTCTCGCGTGGCGCTATGCGTAAACTGCAGGCGCATCAGCGCGGGGGCTCGCGTTCCTCGGGCGTACCCCAGCTATCGATCCACTCCAGCACCGCGTCCCCATCAGTCACCCGGTCTGCGTCGAGATCAGCGAGCGCCTCCTGTGTCTCCAGTAGACGTTGTCGGCGCCGTTCCTCGCGCTCCAGGTACTCGCGCACCGCGTCGTTGATGATCCATCCCTTGGAGCGTCTCAGCCGCGCGGCAGTCTCCTCCAGGTGCTCCAGCAAGTCATCGGGCATCCGAACGCTGGTCATACCCATGCGGGTTTCCTCTCAACACCGATGTAATGCATTGCATTATAGCAACATTCGCCTTCCGCCGATCACGGCACCGCTGACGGTTGTCTGGGACGTCTTGCGCGAAGCCGCTTGGCCGATGGAACGCCTCGAGTCCGTGTGGCGTACCCGTTACGTATGGTACATAAAGGAGGTTATGTACTACTGACGAGGCTACCATAACGGGATCCCGACAAAATTGTGGAGGTCAGATTTCCAGTAACCGGAGCATGGCTAACGTTCGCTGTCATCGCCGTGATGACGGTAATCTACTATTTTGGATCTGCGGAAGTTCAGCAAGCGGTGACGTTTTTCGCTGCCTGCACCGCTGGTGGCGGAGCGATTCTGGCTGCGTTTTACGCTAGCCGGTCGCTTAGGGTTTCGGCAGGCGCAAATGCTAGATCGGCTAGGGAAGCCGAAGAGCGGGACGTACTGAGAAAGAAGGAGAACGCCATACGATTCGGTCGTCGTTGGAACGCAGCCGATATGTACCACGTTAGAGATGTGGTCCGCGAAATTTTCGACTGTAGCCACGGCAAGGAGAAGACGCTGGTCTGCGTTACGGACGAAGAGACGAATGTCATACAATTCCTAAATTTTCTTGAGGAAATAGCTATCTCTATCGAAGCTGACGTCGGCGACAAAGACTTGGTAAGAATCCAATTTGAGGGGATTGCTGTTGGAGCGTAGCAGAAACTAGAAGTGTGGATTACTCAACATCGAAACCAGCGACAGCGCGCAAGAATTTGGATCAAGCTTGAGAACTTAGTTAAAGATTGGGCTTGAAAAAAGGAACTTCGCGACTAACATAACCGACGTGCCAACAAGCGACGGCGCTAGAGGTATTCGATGAAAAAAGAGTATGATATCTAAAGGATTTCCCCGCCCAACCGAACAAGAACCCGCATTAATTGCGGGTTTTTGCGTTTTCCCGATGCCGTCTAACGGGAGGCGTGTACAGAGCGAATCCAGTTCAGCGTCAGCGAAAAATTCTGACCGCAACTTGTTTATCCCGAGCAACATTATGCCCCCGCGAGCGTTCGAGGTTCAGGGCCAACAGCCGAGACAGGATTTCGTCCTCGGGCATCTCGAGGGTGTAGTCGTCCCAGCCGTAGGCGGCCGCTACCGCGGCGTCTAGGGCCTTGTGGGCGTTGTCGAGCCAGGCGGGGCGAGCGTTGTACAGGTTGGTCAGAGTGCGTTTCTTCAGTTCCTTTTCTGCCGCCGCGTCAATGGGCAACAGCCGGGCCGGGTGTTGTTTCCAACAGAATTTCGTCACGAACTTCTAAGATTCGCCCACCTCGCCACCGGCCTATTCTCCCACACTGCGACGCTGTCAGAGAGCCGGTGGAAAGGTCCGGAATCGACGCATTGCAGTCAATAAGTCGAAGAGTCGAAACGGCTGCAATCGATCGCTCAGCGGACCATTCTGACGAATTTGGCAAGCTCTTGGAAAAGCGCGCTGCGTGAACGGCGGGGAGTAGGCATTCCCAGTACAGCGAGTAATGAGCCACGTCGGCGAGCCAACCGCGCCGCCTCCGATTGCCCCGGCACGCGGCCCGCCCGCAACGTGGGAGGGCTCGCTCGACGCGCTACCAGACTGGAACGCCATGGCGCAGCCCGACCCCGAGTGTGAGCTCGATCAGCGCGTCGGCTGCTGAGCGTAGCCACCACCGCAGATGATCAAAGGGGTGTCCCGGGTCCGTTCGCGTCGCGCATGCTCCGTCCAGCGCCGGGTGCACATGATCAGCTTCGCCCCCCACGAGATCATCCTAAAGTACTCATGCGAGCGCCAGATAGCGCCTCCGCCGAATTTTCCCACCGCCGGTAACGGGGTTATCCTTGCCTCTTCACACCCTGAAGTGATTGAATTTCCAATCCATATCCCTTCTCCATCCGTACATCAAGGCTAATTTGGCCGAAAGGGGGTGGGCGGTTAGCTCCTCCTACCCCTACATCTTGCGTTGTCACCAATAGTAACCGTGCGTGACTTCTGCGTCGGTAACGGGGCCAGTCGCCACCACCTGCTCCAGAAGCCTGCGGAAGACAAGACCGCGGCTGCGCGAGGTGCGCCGATTGAAGCGAAAGGTAAATTCCTCCAGATATGACTGCAAATGGAAGTCGGACACAGAGCCTTGGTGGGTACCAAGAATCCAGCGCTTCAGCAGACTGGCGATTCGATGCACTCCTGGCATGGCAACGTGAGTCGGGTCACCCGAGGAGGACACGATGGTTTTCTTGTGCGTGTACCCGCATTGCGATAGTCGGCTGTACCCGGACCACCCGTCAGTGAGGATCGTAGAGCCAGGGGCTACCATGTCGCAAACAAAAGGTCGCAAACTGAAATCCGAAGCGTCCGGGATGTGGCGCATGCGCACCCTTCCAAAGCCCTTGGGCTGTTTCACCTCCACAGCGATAGCGACAACGCACTTGTCGGTGCCACGGCCGGGCTTGGTCCCATGCTCGACACCGCCAACCAGAGCCTCGTCTACCTCAACATCGCCGGACAATTGCTCGCGTTCAGCCCGCACCATCAGAGGACCTGACTTCGGGGAATTTACGTTGCCCCTAATTTGAAGACCAGGCGCAAATTCGTACGCGGAAAAACCGTTTCTGTCGCGTTGAGCTCCTCGCAGAGTTGCACGATCGCCTGGTCGGT
>JAYEJW010000411.1:0-1800 GCA_034716535.1 Pseudomonadota bacterium | reverse complement strand
GCGCAGGATCGCGCTCAGTATGGTGGCCGCGGATTCGCCCTGGAAAGGGAGCTGCCCGCACAGCATCTCGTACAGCACGACCCCGAAAGAGAACTGGTCCGAGTGCTGGTCCACGGAGCGTCCGGCCGCCTGCTCCGGAGACATGTAGGAGACTGTGCCCAGCACCGCTCCCTGCCGGGTCATCCGGGTCATGGTCGTCAGGTCGGTCAGGGCGTCGCCGCCCGTGAGGACCTGTTTGGCAAGCCCGAAATCGAGGATTTTCACCTGCCCGTCGCCAGTGATCATCACGTTCTCGGGCTTGAGGTCGCGGTGGACGATGCCCGCGGCATGGGCTCTGGCGAGACCGTCGGCGATGGCGGTCGCGAGTCGCAGGGCCTCCTTCGTGTCGAGCGGAGGATCGGCCAGTCGCTGCCGAAGGGTCACTCCATCGACCAGCTCCATGGCGATGAAGATCGTGCCTTCGTGCTCGTCGACGTCGTAGATGGTTACGATCGCGGGGTGGTTGAGGGCGGAGGCGGTGCGAGCCTCGTGCTCGAACCGGTGGAGTCGCTCCGGATCCGAGGCGAATTCGCTGGGCAGGACCTTGATGGCCGCCTCGCGCCTGAGCTTGACGTGTCGGGCCCGGTAGACCTCACCCATCCCGCCGGCCCCAAGGGGCGACAGGATCTCGTAGGAACCGAGTCGCGTCCCCGCGCTCAAAGACATATACGCACAGCATAAGGCAATTCACGCAACACGGGCAAAGGTGTTGCGGAAAGGGAGCGACTCATCCAGAGGCCCGAAGATCCCCGTCCTGGCCTCACTCCACCTACCTCGAGCCATCTCCGCCCTCCTCACCACACAAGCCTTACCACGAAATGGCATTCAAGAGGTCAGGGGTTCGATCCCCCTCGGCTGCACCATTTGAACCGAATAGCGAGGCTCCTTTCAGTGCCTGAGAGACCTGCTGGAGCTGCCACCTTTCTCCCCCAAAGGTGCGCCATGGCCCGCCGAAACGCCGCCGAATGGCAGTTCAAGGTCGGCATCTCCTACCTCTTCAAGTGAGCAGCATGGCGGCGGCCCCTCGCCGAGTGCCATCATGAGCGTGCGCTCCTGTTGTCGTTTCCTCTGCTCGTCGTTATTCTCTCTGACCCGAACGCCTCCAACCGCCACGATCACATATTTCCCCGGCGCGTGTCCGAATGGACGAAGCAAGTCAACCCCAGCTCAAGAAGACGCTGAGAGTATCCGACGGCGTGGCGCTTCTGGTTGGCATCACGATTGGATCCGGGATTTACTCGACGCCGTCGATTATCGCGGGATATTACGAGTCCTTCGGCGCCATCATTCTGACGTGGCTCATCGTGGCGGCGCTCGTCCTGATCGGGGTCTCATCTACGCGGAACTCGGTACGCGCCTTCCTGAGACGGGTGGCGAATACATCTACATCAGCCGCTGTTTCGGCCCATTCGCAGGGTTCATGTTCGGTTGGGCGCAGCTTTTCATCATTCGGACGAGCCCGGCGGCCGGTTTGGCCATTGTGGCGGCCGATTACGTGGGGCATTTTACGAAGCTGAGCCCGACGGCGAATACAACCGTTGCGCTCAGCATCATCGCTGCGCTGGGAGTCTTCAATTACGTCGGCATGGAATGGGCGAGCCTGTTCCAGAAGATTACAACGGCGATAAAGGTTGCGGGTCTGGTGCTGTTTGCGGCCGGGGGCGTGGTGCTGCTCGGCGGAGTAGCCAATCAGCTCGGTACATCCGCCGCGACCACGACCGGCGTCGGAACGATAGGGAATGTGGTGGCCGCTCTAATGCT
>JAYEJW010000410.1:0-9172 GCA_034716535.1 Pseudomonadota bacterium | reverse complement strand
CTTTCGTCCTCCTGGAGCCTCTACGAGGCCCAGAAAAAGGTCATCCACCTTGCCGACGACCGTGGCGTCTCCTGCCGGCTGTTTCACGGCCGCGGGGGCACCGTCGGTCGCGGCGGCGGACCGACCCACGAGGCCATCCTGGCCCAGCCCGCGGACACCGTTCACGGCCAGATCAAGTTCACCGAGCAGGGAGAGGTGCTTTCCTATCGTTATGCCAACCCGGAGACGGCCCGCTTCGAGCTCACCATGGGCATCAGCGGGCTGATCAAGGCCAGCCGCTGCCTCATCGAGCAGCCGCCCGAGGATCGCAACGACTATGTCGGCATCATGGACGAGCTGGCGACCTACGGGGAGGACGCCTACCGTAAGTTGGTGCGGGAAACGCCGGGGTTCCTCGATTACTTCTACGAGGTCACGCCGCTCGATGCCATCGCCCTGCTCAATATCGGCTCCCGGCCTTCTCACCGAAAGAAGGCCGATCGCTCCCTGGGCTCTATCCGCGCCATTCCGTGGGTCTTCGGTTGGGCTCAGTCCCGGCACACCCTGCCCGCCTGGTTCAGCATCGGGCGGGCGCTGGAGCGGTGGCGGGGCAACGATCTGGAGCGCCTGGCCAAGCTGCAGAAGATGTACCAGGACTGGCCCTTCTTCCGTGCCCTGCTCAGTAATACCCAGATGGCCCTGTTCAAGGCGGAGATGCACATCGCCCGAGAGTACGTCCGCCTGGCCCAGGACCGGGAACAGGCCCAGTCCATCTACCGCCTGATCGAGGGCGAGTATCAGCGCACGCTGACCCAGGTGCTCAATGTGGCGGGTCTGCACGAGCTGATGGAGGAGACGCCGGAGCTGCAGGTCTCGCTCGCGCGCCGCAACCTCTATCTCGATCCCCTGAACCACATTCAAATCGCGCTGCTGGAGCGTTACCGTGCTCTGGAGTCGCAGGAGGAGCGGGAGCAGTGGTTGGATCCCTTGTTGCGCTCCATCAACGCGATCGCTGCGGGAATGCGCAATACCGGATGAGGCCCGGCAGCAGAGGCGTCTCTATGGGGCGCGTCCCTGCGCCGCACAAACGCTGAATCAATCGGCGTTCGCTACCAGGAATAATTGAAGCTGGCGTACAGATTCCGCTCGGTACCCGGCAGCCGCTCTCCGACCGGGACGTCGCTGTTCTGTACCCGATTGACGCCACTTAGATGATCTTGATAAGAGCGGTTGAATACGTTCGCGATCCCGATGGTGAGCGCCATGTCTTTTTGGAAGCGGTACTGTCCGAATAGATTGAGCAATCCGTAACCCGATGTTTCTGTCTCTCGGTTGGTCTTGGAGACCTCGTCTTGGCTCGCATAGAAGACGCCCTCCGCAGTCACCGACCAATTCGGGCGCTGGTACGTCAGGGCCGCCGTTCCATTCAATGGAGGAATTCGATAGAGATTGTCGCTGATATCGCGGCGTTTTCCGCGCACGTAGCTGAGAATCCCGTCCAGCCTCCAGCGGTCGGTCAGCGTCACCCCCCAGTCGGCATCGATGCCGTAGAGCTCCGCGTCCACGTTACTGAACTGAAGAGGCGGTTGGGGCATCATGCCCATCATCATGGCCGTCATGTTGCTGACGGCGATCACCACCGGATCGGTGGACGGCACTCCCTGAATGTAGTCGTCGACCCGGCGATAGAAGACGCGCGGCGTCGCGTAACCCCGCGCAGAGTGCCAGTCGAGTCCGAGCTCGACCTCGTAGGCGACTTCCGGCTCCAGGTTGACGTCGCCCACGTAGTTGTTCCCGTCCGCGAGGCCGGATGTTGATTGCAGCGGCAACCACAGGTAGCGTTCCTGATAGGTCGGCGAGCGGGTCTTTCGGGCAACCCCCAGGTCGACGATCAGGTCCGGTTGAACCTCGTAGAGCACCTTGGCGACCAGGTCCAGGTTATTGTCGTCCTGGCTACGGTTGCTGTTGTTGAACCGGTCGCGCAGCTCGCGAATCATGGGATTCATCTTCGCCCCGGAGGCATCCACGGGTCCGGAATCCATGTTCACCCTGGTGTAGCGCGCCCCCAACTCGGTCGACCAGGGGCCGCCCAGCTCGGCCTGCCATTCGCCGAACAGTCCGTACACATCCCGCGTGGCGTCGTTGAAGTTGTTGACGAAGAACATCGCGTTGTTGGGGTTGAACACGTCTGCGTTGTGCTCCGAGAGGTTGCCGTCAAGGCCGACGGCAAGCCGACCGGTACCCAGTGAAAAGGACGTGTTCAGGTCGTAACCGCCCCCTCTTTCGTCGGTGAGGGCAAAGCGCCAAAATTGTGGATTCGGGGGTGGCTGGCGCAAGTGGAAGTTGGTCATCTTGTGGTCGACTTCCGTGTAGTAGACGCGCCCGCCGATCGGGTTTTCGTTCCAGGCGCCCTGATACTCCCCACGAAACAGGTTGCTGTCGACATAGGCGATGTCCATCGGAAGCGCAGGCGTTCCCGTGTCACCCGTTTCATTACGCAGATAGTCGAGGCCGAATTCGTGCTCGCCAGCGCGGAATCCGTATCCGATCCCGTACGTACTGCGGTCGTATTCCGTGGGGGTGATGGTGCCATCGGGGAATCTCGAGTCGTTGCCCTTCTCCAGGCTGGCGCTGACGTGGAGCCGGTGGCGGTCGTTCGAGCCTGCCAGCAGCGCACCCAGCCCGTAGCCGTCGTTGGCCGTTTGCCCGCCCAGGTCCAGGTTACCGTGAAACCGAAACGCGTCCGTGTCGCTGAATCGGCTGCTTCTGGTCGTGGCGGTGACGGCGCCGCCGATGGTCTCGTTGCCTGCGCTGACCGGCGCAATACCCCGGTAGAGCTTCAGGTCCTCGAGTCTCGGGCGTGCGGCATAGGATAGGGGTGGGTCCATCCAGTTGGGCCCGCCGGGGCTGATGTGCATGCCGTCGACCTTCGTGCTGACCCTGGGACCGAACATGCCCCGATAGTTGGCGATGCCGCTCAACGGGCCGTTGTCGTTCAGGTTTCCGCCCGGTGCCCGCTTCAACAGTGCGGCCGTCGCCGGCGCCGTGATACTGTTCTCGACGGGGTCGACGCGATACTGCGGATCTTCCAAGGCCGAATCGACTACCGAAATCACAGGTAGCTCGTAGGCATCTTCCGCGGCCAGAGGACCTGCCGCGAGCCACAGAATCGTGAATGAGAGCCGCTGCCCGATGGAAGTGTTTCTTCTTTGAGATCTTATTGACATCATTTCCCCTTACAACGACTTGATCATGGAGTGGAATCTGCGTCCCCATTCACCGAATTCCCCTGTTCTGGTTGAATGACGAGGGCGGCTGTAGACCAATGAACCGGTGGAATGACGATTAAAGAAGTGGCAAGAATAGGCATAAGGCGCTGCGTTGTATCCATGCCACGATCCGGCGAGAACCCTAGTGATGTCAGCCGGTTCTGTCAATCCGAAAGGGGGGCGAATGCAGGGAATTTCTGTATACAGAGTCGTATTGCGTGATATGCCGCGATACAGGTCTGTTATTTCCCGTACATTCGGTCCTCGTTGGTTCGAAGAATGCCGTTTGCGAGGTTCCGGGGAACGTCGGAAAATTGCGAGGACGCCTGGACCCGCATCGACCGCATCCCCATCTTCGTGGACATGAACGACGAACGCCTGCTTGCCCATAAGTTGCGCAACGACCTACAGACCGCCCTTCTTGTGGGGATGCTGGCCCTGTTGTGCACCTATCTCGCCTGGTTCATCGGGGGTGCCATGCTGGCATGGGGCGCCCTGATCGCCGTAGCAGTGCTCTTTCTCCTCAATCCGGCCGCCTCGCCGCGGCTCGTGATGTCGCTGTACCGGGGGCGACCGGTCGGCCTTGATGAGGCACCGCGCCTCTACGCGATTGTCCGGGAGCTCTCTCGCCGGGCCGGGCTCGAACGTCTGCCCATTCTCTATTACATGCCCACGCGTATGCTCAACGCCTTTACCAGCGGCGGGCGGTCAGACGCCGCCATCGCCGTGTCGGACGGTCTGCTGCGGCGCCTGGAGCTTCGGGAGCTGGCGGGGGTGCTGGCCCACGAGATCAGTCATGTCGCCAACGGGGACACCCGGGTCATGGCCTTCGCCGACCTCGTGAGCCGCCTCACCGGGCTGTTGAGTCTGCTGGGGCAGGTTCTGCTGCTTGTCAGCCTGCCCCTGTGGCTTCTCGGCGGCATGGATATCCCCTGGGTGCCGATTGCGGTGCTGCTGTTCGCGCCGACCCTCAGTGCGCTCACGCAGCTCGCCCTGTCCCGCAGCCGCGAGTACGAGGCGGACCGCAGTGCCGCTGAGCTTTGCGGCGACCCGGAGGGCCTGGCCTCGGCCCTGGAGAAGCTTGAATACTTCCAGGGCAGCTTGTGGGAGCAGTTGGTCATGCCGGGATACAGGATCCCCGCCCCTTCGCTACTGCGGACCCATCCACCGACCGCCGAGCGGGTTCGCCGGCTGATGGAGCTCAAGACGAGGGAACGGCTGCCGCGTCCGGTGCCGGGCCTGTCGCTCCTCGGTTCGGTGGCGCCTCCCGAGTTTCTCGGTGACCGGCAGCCGGGAGGACCGCGATGGCACATCAGCGGATTGTGGTATTAGGCACGGACGTTTGCGAGCAACCGGGTGCCGTGCGGCATCCACAAAGATGAGGAAAGATTCGATGAAGAATTTCGGCGACCTGATCGGCGCATTCATGCAAAGCGGCATGGCCCCCTCTGCAAACGAGCGCGTGGGGCACGCCCTCGAAGGGCTGCAGCAGGGAGGGGCCGGCGGCTCGGGCGAGAGCCCCGGCGGGGGGCTGCTTGGCGGCCTGTTGGGCGCGGTGCAAAGCGGTTTGAGCGGGGCGGCCAACAACCCAGCGGCGGCCGGCGGTCTCGGTGCCCTGGCGGGTGCCCTGCTGGGCGGAGGCGGTGATTCAGTCAAGGGGGCACTTGGTGGTGGCGCCCTGGCCATGCTGGCCGGAGTCGCGATGAAGGCCCTGATGAACGGCGGGCAGAGCGGGGGTGCGGCTGGGGCCTTCTCCGGAGGGAGCGTGCCGCTGGGGCTGAAAGCTCCGGAGAGCCCGGATGAGGAGCAGGTCCTTGAGCACACGGCGAGCCTGATCCTGCGTGGCATGATGAACGCGGCGAAGGCGGACGGTGAAATCGATCAGCAAGAGATGCAGCGTATCGTCGGCAAGCTGAAAGAGGCGGGAATGGACGCCGAAGGCCAAGCCTGGGTGCTCGGGGAGCTGAGCAAGCCGCTGGACTTGGATGCGTTGGTGGCGGACATCCCGAGTCAGGAAGCGGCAGCCGAGGTCTACGCCGCCTCGTTGCTCGCCGTCGAGGTGGATACGCCCGAGGAGCGGGAATACCTGCGGCAGCTCGCCGAGCGGACCAGCCTCAATCAGGCGGTGGTGCAGTACATTCACCAGACTATGGGTGTGGCTGGATAGTCCCCCGTTCCTTCCCAGATCCCCGGGATCCCCGGGCTCTGTCCGTGACCATGGAGCCGACGGACCCCGGGGTCTTTGGCGTCAGCAGCGTGCCCGGGATCCGACGCCCGGGTACGGCCATTGTCGTCCCGCTCAACTTTCCCTGGTCTTTTGGTAGAGGTGGTTGGTAGCGGCCACGAAACCGTCGACGCTGCCGCAGTCGAAGCGCTGGCCCTTGAAACGATAGGCAACCACCCGCCCGTCCCGTGCCTGGCGGTTGAGTGCGTCGGTGATCTGGATTTCACCGCCTTTCCCCGGGGGCGTGTCGCGGAGTATGTCGAATATATCCGGGGTGAGGAGGTAGCGCCCGATGATGGCCAGGTCGCTCGGGGCGGCCTCGGGGGACGGCTTCTCGACCATGTCGGTGACGCGGAAGACGTCTTCTGACAGGGGCTCTCCGGCGATGATGCCGTACTGGTCCACGGAATCCCGGGGTACCTGCTCGATGGCGACGACACTGCATCCATAGTGCTCGTACACCCGGCTCATCTGCGCCATCACCCCCTCAGAGTCGGTGACGCACAGGTCGTCGGCGAGCACCACCCCGAACGGCTCGTTGCCCACCAGGACCTCGCCGGTGAGTATGGCGTGGCCGAGACCCTTCATCTCGATCTGACGGGTGTAGGAGAAGGTGCAGCGGTCGATGAGCTCCTGTATCCCGCTCAGGCGCTTCTCCTTTGGGGTTCCGCTGATCCGGTCCTCAAGCTCGTAGGTGATGTCGAAGTGATCCTCGATGGCACGCTTGCCGCGACCGGTAACGAAGGCGATGCGGTCCATGCCCGCGTCCAGGGCCTCCTCCACCCCGTACTGGATGAGCGGCTTGGTCAGGATCGGGAGCATCTCCTTGGGCATGGCCTTGGTGGCGGGCAGGAAACGGGTACCGTATCCGGCCACCGGGAACAGACATTTTCTCGTCGTCAATTTCCTCTCCTGTGATTGTCTTCACTCGTCAGCCGCAGTCCCGGCGGCACTCGCTCCAGTTTTCCGACTCTGTGTCATTCCCTCCCGGGGGGGCCTGTGCCGATTCCGCTCAATGGATCGACATCCTCTGCACCAGGGGGCGGTATTGGAGGGCGTAGAACATCTCCAGGTACCGCCGTGTCTCGGTGCGCTCCAGATCGCTCACGAACTTCCAGAACCCATACACCCGGGACAGGGTCATCATGCGCTCGGCGTAGAGTTTCCAGGTGTAGCGGGACCCCACCCGATCCAGGGCGCCTCGGGACAGACGCTCCCAGTACTCCGGATCCTCCCGGCAGGCGGCGAAGAAATTCGCGATGGTCCGGGCCGACTCGTCGCCGTGGTTGGGGTCTATGTGGAAGCCGGATATGCCGTCTTGGATGATCTCCAGGGGCCCGCCGAAGCAGGTGGCGAAGGTGGGCAGGCCGGTGCTCATTGCCTCGATCACCGTCAGGCCGAAGGCCTCGAAGAGGGCGGGTTGAACGAAGACTCCACGCCAATCGGCGATGTAACGGTACAGCTCGCCGTTGCGTTCCCGGTCAACCTGGCCGTCCACCCAGCGCATCTGCCCGTCCAACCCGTGGCGGTCCATGAGCTCATGCATCAGCCCTATCTGGGCCCGCTCCTCGGTGTCGCCGGAGCGCTCCGGGTCTGCGTAACCGGACGCCACGAACAGGTTGGCCTCGTCGCGCAGGGCCTCGCTGCGGCCGAACCAGTCCACCAGACCGGTGATGTTCTTGATATGGTCCATGCGCGCCATGGTGAAGATGATGGGCTTGTCCGGCTCCAACAGCTCCCCGCGGTAGGCGCTGTCGCCGCCGTCGCCGAAGATCAGGGCCTCGATCTCGGGCAGCAGGTGGTGGAGCCTGCGATCGGTCTGGGTGGCCGGGAAATAGACCCCAGGGTCGGCCCCGGGGGAAACGATGTTGAACTTGGGATCGTACACGTTGATGCCGTGAACCACCCGGTACAGGCCCGGCATGGTGTAGGCCATATGGCCCTCGTACTGGCCGATCGTCTCGTCGGTGCCTGCGATCTCCTGGTAGGTACTGGTGATGATGAAATCCGCCGTGTTCATGGCGATCAGGTCGGCGGTGAACTGGCAGGAAAAGTGGTAATGCTCCTCATTGTCCTTCCAGTAGAGGTCCGAGTACAGGTACTTGGTCTTCTCCAGGGCGTGAGCAATCGTGCACTGGGTGACACCCAGGCGCGGGGCCATGATGGAGGCCACCAGGTTGCCGTCCGAGTAATTGCCGATGACCAGGTCCGGGCGCCCGCCCAGCTCACCCAGCAACTCCCGCTCGGCGTCCAATGCGTAGCGTTCGAGGTAAGGCCAGATCTCGAAGCGCGAGATCCAGCGGGGCAGGATCTCGCCGTCCGGGCTGCGGAAGGGGACGCGCAGGATGCGGGCATTGCGGGTGCCGGCCACGGGCTCCAGCCGCTGGTTGCAGGTCGTGTCCTCCGCCTCGGGGATGAGGCGAGAGAGGATGACGATCTGCGGCTCTATATCCAGGCCTTGGGCGAGCAGCCGCTGGCGCATCTCCTGCTCCAGGGCCCGCACCTGGTCCAGGATATAGACGACCTGGCCGCCTGTATCCGGCCTCCCCAGCACGTTAGTCTGGCCGAACCAGCCGTGGGGCGAGAGGATGGCCAGGGAGAAGATCATCGGGATGCGACCCAGGAACGCCTCAAGGCTTTCCGCGGTGGGGGCGTCCAGGATGTCAAGCAGCAGGTGCATGGTCTCGGCCACTCGCTCGGCACGGTCTCCCCAGCCGGGCTCGAATCCCAGGGTACGGAGCTCGGGCTCCAGTTCGTTCCAGGGCGTATCCGGCGCCTGTCGGACGGCCAATGCGGTGGCCTTGCGCAGGGTGCGGCGAAGCCCGCCCACGCTGCGTACGGCTTCGTTGACCATCAACTGCCGGCCCTTGTGGGCGTGCACGCGCAGGAAGTGCAGCATCTGCTCCTGGCCGAGGCTCTGCTCTTCGAACAGGCGGCTGGAGAGGCGGCGGTTTAGGAACTCCACCCCCCGGCCGATGAAACGGTCCTCGCTGGGGGTGGCGAAGCCGCGGTTGAAGGGTTTCAGGTCCACCTCCAGCACCCAATCTTTCTCGTCACCGTCGATCAGGGACTCCTTGAAGGCGAGAAAGTCGGACACGCTTATCTCTTCCACCTCCATGGTCTCCAGGTGGATACGCAGGTAGAACCAGCGGCCGATGCGCCGGCGCAGGGCGAGATAGATCCAGGCCCCACCGATCGCGGCCTCTTGGCTCAGGTCGATGAGTCGCTCCAACGGCGTGCCGCGAAGGCCGTCCCCGCCTCGCTGGTCGCACAGGTCGCGGTAGCCGTCCAGAAGCTCGGTGCGCAGCAGAAACGAACGATCCGGCTGATGAAAGTGGTGGAAGACGCGGTGGGCGTCGCTACGGTGCTCCTGCAGAAAGGCCCGCAGCGCTTCGATCAGGTTTGTGGGGGTGTCTGTGTCCATTCGTTGGGGTCTTGTTATTTGCCCGTTCGGCTGTGCGAACAATCATGCCGACAAGAGGCTAGTACCTCGTTCCACCTTATTTTGCGAGGATCAGAACTCCCCAAACGCGCCAAGGCAAGACGCAGCCCGCAGGGAATGGCTCACTCCCTTTCCAAGGGCTGCAACGCCGCATTGGCGCGTTTGGGACGTTCCCTCCGGGCAAGGCGAGAAGCGGCCATCTGCGTTGTTGCGCTCCCTTGAATTAGCTTCGGCTAGTCCTGCGGTCGCGCGCCTAGC
>JAYEJW010000409.1:0-1808 GCA_034716535.1 Pseudomonadota bacterium | reverse complement strand
CAACGGCGGATCCACCCCGGAGTACTAGGGGGGAAATCTGCTAGAATCCAGGCCCGATCAACGCGGGAGTTATTGAGCCGATGTCCGACATCCAGATCACCGACGTGGACGCCTACATGCAGCAGGTCGGCGTGCGCGCCAGAAACGCTTCGCGCGTCCTGGCACGTGCCGATTCCGCGGCCAAGGATAGAGCCCTGCTCGCAATCGCCGAGGATATCGATCGGCGGCGCGAAGCCCTCATGGAGGCCAACCGATTGGACCTGGAGGCGGGCGCCGCGAAGGGGCTGGACGATGCCCTGCTCGACCGCTTGGAGCTGACCCCCGGTCGCATCGAAGACATGATCGAGGGGCTGCGTCAGATCGCCGCTCTTTCCGATCCCGTGGGGGCCATGACGGACCTCAACTACCGCCCCTCCGGGATCCAGGTCGGGCGCATGCGGGTGCCCCTTGGTGTGGTGGGCATCATCTACGAGTCGCGTCCCAACGTGACGGCCGACGCGGCGGCCCTGTGCTTGAAATCCGGCAATGCCACGGTGCTGCGCGGCGGATCAGAGGCCTTTCACTCGAACCAGGCCATCGCCGAGCGTATCCATCACGGCCTGGAGACCGCCGGGCTGCCGGCCGAGGGCGTGCAGGTGGTGGCGACCAGGGACCGTGCAGCGGTGGGCGCCATGATCGCCATGCCCGAGTACGTCGACGTCATCATTCCCCGCGGCGGCAAGGGGCTGATCGAGCGCATCAGCCGCGACGCGCGGGTGCCCGTGATCAAGCACCTGGACGGCATCTGCCATGTCTACATCGACGACAAGGCGGACCCTGAAAAGGCGTACAGCGTGGCCCTGAACGCCAAGACGCAACGCTACGGGACCTGCAACACGATGGAGACTCTGTTGGTGGCGGAAGGCGTGGCCGAGTCGATCCTCCCGCGCCTGGGGGGGGCTTTGCAGGAGAAGGGCGTGGAGCTCAGGGGATGCCCTCGTACCCGGGAGATCTTGCCCGATGCGGTGGCGGCGACGGAGGAAGACTGGGATACGGAGTATCTGGCGCCCATCCTGTCGGTGCGCGTGGTCCAGGACCTGGATGGGGCCATGGACCACATCGCCCGCCACAGCTCCCAGCATACGGACGCGATCATCACGGAGGACTACACTCGGGCGCGGCGGTTTCTGCGGGAGGTGGATTCCAGCTCGGTGATGGTCAACGCATCGACCCGCTTCGCCGACGGCTTCGAGTACGGTCTGGGGGCGGAGATCGGCATCAGCACGGACAAGTTTCATGCCCGCGGACCCGTCGGACTGGAGGGGCTGACCTCGGTGAAGTTCGTGGTCCTCGGGGGCGGTGAAATACGCACTTGAGGGACATTTCCACGCTTTTCTGCTAAGTTTCCAGCATGGCGTATAGTCAAAGCTTCGCGCCAAAGGACCTCTCGAACGACCCGCCCGTCTCGGTGTGCTCGGTGGATTATGGGGCGCGCCGGTAAACGTACGGCCGACGCCCGAGGTAAAGGGATCGGATGATCGGCGTCCTTGGCGGAACCTTCGATCCCATCCATTTCGGTCATTTGCGCTCGGCGCTGGATGTCCTGCAGGCCCTGGAGCTGAGGGAGGTACGCTTCACTCCGTTGAACGTCGCGGTGCACCGAACGCAGCCGCGTGCCTCGGGCACGCAACGACTGGCCATGGTCCGCGCGGCCGTAGAGGATCAGACCGAATTCGTCATCGACGAGCGGGAGCTTCGGCGTTCGGGCGGCTCCTATTCTTATGATACGCTACTTTCTTTGCGGTCAGAGCTCGGTCCCGACCTGCCGC
>JAYEJW010000408.1:0-1814 GCA_034716535.1 Pseudomonadota bacterium | reverse complement strand
CGACTTCGCCTTCGCCACCGATCATGCCTCGAACAGCCAGCAGATTGTCTCGGCACAGCCCAAACTGTCGCGGGAGCTTGTGGCGCCGGTGTTCCGCGGTCTGAGGGACCTCAGTCCCGACCGCTTCGCCTTCGGCATCGAACTGCTGAACGGGCCTCGGGGCGCCAACCGCGAAGTGATCTCCTACCCGCGCCGGGCGTCAGCAGAGGGGCCGCTGGGAATCGACGCGGGGTTAGTTGCGCCACAACTCTTTCTCGGCGCCGAGGTGGATGTGATACCCGAATTCGAAGCGGGGGAACTGGCGGGTTATGACTATTTGGGTGCTTGCGGGGCCTTTCCGCCCGTCATTAAGGCATTACATCAGGCGACCCCTTTCTACTCCGAATACGTCTGCGAGGACATGCTCGATGCCACCTCGGACGGCCGGCAATTGATTCGCGATCCCCAGGGGCCCGCGGACGGCAAGCTGGTGAGCTCCGGCTTCTACGGTCGGCAGCATCTGCTGCACTTGCCTGATGACCCCAACAGGACCAACGCCTTCATTCCCAGCAATACCAGCAAGTACGGCGGCGCGACGCGACGTCTGGGGGAAATGCTCGACCTGGAGTTCGACCAGCGCGGCAAGGGATACACTTTTCTCGCCCACCCGGTGGCCCGTTCGTCCGGAAAGGGCATCGGGCGTTTGGGCCCGGACCTGGTGCCCTACACGGAGGCGCAGCTTCGGGACGCCTTCGCCTCTCCGTACGTCCTCGGGTTGCAGATCTGGAACGGAAACGGTCAGCAGCACTCGAGCATGAATGACGGCGATGCCAAGGACTACCTGGGTGAGCTGGTCCCAGTGAACGACCTGGCCGGCTGGCGACACGGGAAACAGAAGCACGGCCGCGCCACAGAAGACGGCGCGCGGGTGTGGGATCGGATGCTGCTCTGGGGCATCGATGCGCAGACGACCGCCAACCTGCCCTGGCTCGTACCCGGCGCGCCTCGGCGGGTGTTCATGGCCGGAGGCTCGGACGCGCACGGTGACCTGAATTACCGTCGCGAAGGCGCTTTCGTGGGCACCGAGTCGATCAACGACACCGCCATGGGAACACCGCGCAACCTGGTCTTCGCCGGCAGGCCGGAGGGCGAGGTCATCGCGGGTACAGGGGGCACGGCAAAACCGCTTTCACAAGCCCAGATCGTCGCTGCGCTACGTTCAGGGAATTTCGCGGTGACCGACGGGCCGGCGTTGCGCATTGCCTACGATGTCAATCGAAACGGTATCATCGACGATGACGATGCCGACATGGGCAGTTCCACTGTACAAAAGAGCCAGTGCAGCTTCCCGCTGCTGGTGGAGTGGAAATCGACGCCCGAATTTGGCCGTGTCGAGCACGTCGACGTCTACCTGGGCGTGAGTGCGGACGGCATTGATGAGGGTTTCGTCTATCAGCCCTGGCGTGCGCCGTTCGGTCGCGACGACATCGAACCCAGCGACATCGGCGGTAGCAGCGTATGGGTTGACTCCACAACCGGCAAGCGCTACGTGCGCACACCGGATCAGCAGTACTGGTATGACCCCACCGAGGAGACCCTCGCCATCGACGTCTCGCCGTCCGAGGGCTTCGAAGGGCGCCGGCTGCTCAGGATTGATCCAGCCGACTTTCCGGTGGGTACCGCCCGGCCGATCTGCAATGCGGCCACCGCGTCCGCAACGCCCTTCCTGGCGAGGACTTCGGTGACTACTGCACTGACTCGCGGGACGTTGCGCACGAAACCCGTGGCAGCGAGCCAGTCTACCCGGATCCTTCGTCCGCAAGGCGACGGTGGGG